>JAEWJS010000131.1 GCA_023386495.1 Bacillota bacterium
GAGGAGCGGAGTGTAGTCTAAGCTACATGAGCACCGGAAGTTTCGCCAGCGTTCAAGATTCGACGTCGAGTAGGCTTCATAGCATCGCTTCGTGATCACAACTGAACCCTAGTGGAGTTTGCGGAATTGTTCAGGTGTTAGGCCAACATGCTTGCGAAATGTCGCGACAAAATGGCTCGGATCACGGAAGCCGACGCGCTCCGCGATCACGCGAATCGGCAAAGACGGCGAGCGGACCAGTTGTTCTTTCGCCTTGCGCAGACGCAGCTGGATGAAGTACTTGTAGGGCGACAAGCCGAACGATTCCTGGAACAAGCCGGTTAATCGGCGATTGGACAATCCCAGGACGGCGGCGATCTCTTCCATGCCGATCTCCGGGTCCATGTAGCGCGACTCCATCCATTCGATGACGGTCTTCACCTTATCGAGACGTTCCGGGGCGCTGGTCCGCTTGCCCGGCATCGTCCCGAATCGGGCCAGCGTGACCAGGAAGCGGTACGTGCCGGCGGAAGTGGCGATGCCGAACACATCGCCTTCCTGCTCCAACTGCACGAGAATCTCTTCCACGATACGATCGATACCGGACTCTTGCTGCCAGCGGAACAAGGCGGATTCGTGAACGCCGGTGGACGCCACGATCGAATCGGCGGACGGACCGTAGAACGTCAGGAAGGCAGTCTCCCAATGATCTTCCTTCGCTTCATAAGAATGGGGGACACCAGGAAACAATAAGACGCCTGAGCCGACCGGCAGCGAGACCGTCTTCCCGAGAATCGTCATGACGCCTTCTCCCGCCACGGTCTGCAGCCAATGGTAACAGTCATAACCAAGCGGCCGCGAGACATGCTCCTGTGCCGGATTGATGCCGATGCTCTCGATCGCCAGCGGCAAATATTGGGCAAGCTCAGCCGGCATAACCAGTCTTCGAATCGCAGTATCGGGCACGCGTCATGCACGCTCCTATCTAAATTGCTGAATTATTATATCTATGTTCGATATTATTATATTTATAGCGCTATATACAACCTTTACAATGGAATTATACTTATATATCCGTAATGGAGGTCTGGATGATGATCAACGATAAACTACCGAAAATATGGTACGGCGGCGACTACAACCCGGATCAATGGAACGACCAGCAAGTCTGGGACGAAGATATACGGATGTTCAAGCTGTCTGGCATCGACGTGGCGACGCTGAACGTCTTCTCCTGGGCATTGAATCAACCGAATGAGGACACGTACAACTTCGAACATCTGGACGCCACGATTGATCGGCTGTACAAGAACGGCATCTATACGTGCCTGGCTACCAGCACCGGCGCGCATCCGGCCTGGATGGCGAAGCGCTACCCGGACGTGACGCGCGTCGACTATCAAGGGCGCAAACGCAAGTTCGGCGGACGGCACAACTCTTGTCCGAACAGCCCGACTTACCGCAAGTATTCGGTGCTGATGGCAGACAAGCTGGCTGAACGCTATAAGGATCATCCGGCCGTGCTGATCTGGCACATCTCCAATGAATACGGCGGCTACTGCTATTGCGACAATTGCGAGGCGGCGTTCCGCGTCTGGCTGCGCAATCGCTACGGCACGCTGGACAAGCTGAATCAAGCCTGGAACACGCGGTTCTGGGGCCATACATTCTACGATTGGGACGAGGTCGTCGCGCCGAACGAGCTAAGCGAGGAGTGGGGCGGCAATCGCACGAATTTCCAAGGCATCTCGCTCGATTATCGCCGTTTCCAGTCCGACAGTCTGTTAGACTGCTACAAGTTGGAATACGACGCGGTCAAAAAGCACACGCCGCACCTCCCCGTCACAACGAACTTGATGGGTACGTATCCCGAGCTCGACTATCATGCCTGGGCGAAGCATATGGACGTCATCTCGTGGGACAATTACCCGTCGCTCGATACGCCTGTCAGCTACACGGCCATGGTCCATGACCTGATGCGCGGCCTGAAGAGCGGCCAGCCATTCATGCTGATGGAGCAGACGCCGAGCCAGCAGAACTGGCAAGCCTACAATTCGCTGAAGCGCCCAGGCGTCATGCGGCTCTGGAGCTACCAAGCGGTGGCACGGGGGGCAGATACCGTGCTATTCTTCCAGCTTCGGCGATCGATCGGTGCCTGCGAGAAGTATCACGGCGCCGTCATCGAGCATGTCGGGCATGAGCATACGCGCGTGTTCCGGGAAGTCGCGGAGCTGGGCGGCGAGCTCGGCAAACTGTCCGATTCGATTCTAGATGCCCGCGTGAACGCGAAGGTTGCCATCGTATTCGATTGGGAGAACCGGTGGGCTGTCGAGCTGTCCAGCGGCCCGTCGATCGCGTTGAAATACGTCGATGAAGTGCACAAGTATTATGCGGCTCTGTTCAAGCAGCATATCCAAGTCGACATGGTCGGCACGGATGAGGATCTGTCCGGCTACGAGATCGTGATCGCCCCCGTGCTGTATATGGTGAAGCCGGGCTATGCCGCCAAAATCGAACAGTATGTGCAGGGCGGAGGCACGTTCATCACGACATTCTTCAGCGGTATCGTGAACGAGAACGATCTCGTCACGACAGGCGGATACCCTGGCGAACTGCGCAGCGTACTCGGCATATGGGCCGAGGAGATTGACGCACTATTCCCGGACCAGCGGAACAAGATCGTCATGAATCAACCATTCGGCAGCCTGCAAGGCACATACGAATGCGGGCTGCTCTGCGACCTGATCCACCTCGAGGGTGCCGAATCGCTTGCGGTGTATGGCGAAGACTTCTATCAGGGCATGCCGGTCGTGACGCGCAACCGCTTCGGCCAAGGTCAAGCCTGGTATATCGCCTCGAGCCCGGATGCAGCATTCCTGGAAGGGCTGCTCGGGGAGTTGTGCAAGGAGAAGGGCATTCAACCGCTCGTGAAGCAGGCGCCAGATGGGGTGGAGGCTTCGGTACGTTCGAAGGACGGCCGTTCCACGCTGTTCCTGATGAATCATCTTGCAGAGGAAGCGACCGTCGAACTGCATAACGGCAGCTATGTCGATCTGTTGTCCGGCGTGCAGGCGACAGGCAGCGTTACCGTTGCGGGCCGCGGTGTCGTCATTCTAGCCGCACAATAACAGCGAATAGCGTACACTCTCTCGCCTGCCTCTATTCCGATAGAGGCAGGCCGCGTGCGTGCAGGCCGCCCATCAGGAGGGATTCGACGTGTTTCGATTCGCGCTGCGAATATTTAATGACCTTAAGATTCGTACCAAGCTTTTTTTGTCCTTTATAATCGTCGTCTTCGTACCTGTCATCACGGTCGGGTTCTTGCTTACTTCCGAACTGCATAACATGGCGCTTAACAATGCGGTCGAACAGACGGTGGCGAACGTAGGACGGGTGAAGCAGCGGACACTGGAAGTCATCAATGTGTCGACCGACACGGCTTACCGACTGGCCAATGACCCGCGACTGGAGACAGTAGCGAACACTTATTACAGAACGACGTATGAGGTTGTCGCTGCTTATCGGGAGTACCATGACTTCGGGCATTTTCTCAGCTTATACGACGAAATCTCGAATATTCGATTCTATATGGACAATCCGACGCTGCTCAACAACTGGGAGTTCCTGCAGCCGGATGATTCGATGAAGGAAGCGGATTGGTATCGCCAAGCGATGGGCAGCCTGAACGACACGGTGGGTTGGTACTACCTGCAGGATGAACGGGACAACCGTCATTATCTCAGCCTCGTGCGCAAGGTGAACTTCTTCGATACGTTAACGAGCGGCGTGCTGGTCGTTAACGTGAATATGAACATCCTCAGCACGATCCTGAATCAGGAGACGTTCGAGACGATGATCGTCGACGACAGCAACACGATCGTCTCCGCGAACCGGTTCGAGAATGTCGGGAAGAAGCTCGACGATATCGAGTTCCATCCAGGCATCGCTTCGGAACGCGTCGGTTCGTTCGAGGAAGAGATCGACGGGGAGACATACCGTATCATGATCGAGCCGCTGGTTCCGGCGAAGAGCAATAATGAGCTGCGCATCATTACCGCATTCTCCGTCGATCACATCACGGAAGACGTTGTCACGATCCAGCGCACGGCACTCATCGTGATCGCTGCCACACTGCTCTTGGCGCTCATCCTGATCTACGCGTTCTCCGGCATCCTGTCGACGCGGATGCGCAAGCTGAGCAAGCATATCACGATGGTCGGGACAGGTAAGCTCGATATCTCGCTTGAGATCGACGGCCGCGACGAGATTGCAATGCTGGCACGGCAATTCAACGCGATGGTCGGCAGCATCAACGAGCTCGTCGAAGAGGTACGGGAGTCCAATCAGCAGAAGCAGTTGCTCGAGACCAAGCAGAATGAGATCAAATTCAAGATGATGGCCAGTCAGATCAATCCTCACTTCCTGTTCAATGCGCTCGAATCGATCCGCATGAAGGCGCATCTGAAGGGGGAGAAGGAAATCTCTCAGGTCGTACGCTTGCTGGGCAAGCTGATGCGCAAAAATCTGGAAGCCAGCCGCAGGAAGACAACGCTGGAGGACGAGTTCGATATCGTGAAATGTTATCTGGATATCCAGAAGTTTCGCTACGAGGATCGCCTGCGCTATGAGTTGAACATCGATCCGGCAGCCGAACGAATACCGATCCCGCCGCTGATCATTCAGCCGCTGGTCGAGAATGCAGTCATTCACGGACTGGAGAATAAGGAAGAGGGCGGGACCGTGTCCGTCACAGTAAGCTTCCTGCATCCGAATGAAATAATAGTCGAGGTAATCGACAACGGAGCGGGCATGTCTGCCGAGAGAATCGAGCAGTTGTATGGCTCTCTTCGCGACACGGATGACGAAGAACGGAATCGCATCGGCCTGCGCAACGTCCATCTGCGGTTGCAGCTTACTTATGGTCAAGCGCATGGTCTACACATCGAGAGCGCTCTCGGAACAGGGACGCGCATCTACTTCACAATTCCTCTTGGAGGGGAAGCGCATGTATAAAGTATTGCTAGTAGACGACGAGCCGACGATCAGGGAAGGTCTGCGGACGCTTATCGATTGGGAAGAGCTAGGTTACCGCGTGGCAGATACGGCAATCAACGGCAAGGATGCCATCGCGAAGTGCGAGCAGTTGAAGCCGGACCTGCTTATTATCGATATCCGCATGCCCGGCATGAGCGGCTTGGATGTCATCGAACATCTGAGAAGGACGAATCATTCCCTTCATATTCTAATTCTGAGCGGATTCGCGGATTTCGAATATGCGAAGCGGGCGATTACGTTCCGCACGGACGGGTACCTGCTTAAGCCGGTCGACGAGGATGAATTGATCGGCTACCTGCGCAGGCTCCGCAAGACGCTCGATCTGAAGACGGAAGCGCAGCGAGCCGGCGGCATCGGCGAATGGTCGCGGGAAATGGTCATTCAATCGCTCTTGACGGGCGGTTATCGCGATATGCTCGTCGAAGCCGCGGAACGTGCCGGATTGAGCTGGCAATCGTACGAGGTGGTGCTGGCGAAGCCGCAGTCCCGCTTCAATATTGAAGCATCGGCTGTCGCAGGCGTGAAGCGGCAGCTGATCGAGATGTTCGATCGGCACGAACGCGGCGCCGTATTCGCGATGGAGCCCTATATCGGCATCGTGATCAAGAACGGCCTCGGCGGGGACGCCAATCGGGCATCTGTGCTGGATGATCTTCGTGCCGCATTCGGCAGCGAATCGCTTGACTTCGTCGCGGCCAGCGGCGGCGCAGCAGAGGAATGGACGGACGTCGAGCGCTCTTATCAACAAGCGCTGCAAGTCATGAAACGGCGATTCTTCCTAAGCAATGATCGAATCCATGATCGGGAGTCGGTCACGCTGCTAGCCCAGAAGCCTCAAGATGCCTTCAATGACGGCCGTATCGAGCTGGACGATCTGCCGGATAAAATCTATCTGGCGATCGACATCGCCAACGATGAGGCTATACGCGACCTGTCGAGGCAGACAGGCGAACGTTTGCGCACCGCGGGCCTTGGCGAGGACGAGATCAAGTCGCATTCCGCACAATTGATTTCATCGGTTATCGCGAAGTTCGCGCATGCCAATCCGGGGCTGTCTCATATCGCCCAAGATACATCGGCAGGCACGCTGGAGATCTATAAGGAGTACCGTTACGACGAATTCATCGAACGGATGGGTGAACTTCTGGTCGAATTGGCCGACAGCGTCGAGACGCCGGGGACGGACAAGCAGATCAAGAAGATGATCGATCTCATTCAGCGCAACTATCAGGAGAATCTGAAGCTGGATACGCTGGCCGATGTATTCAACTATAACAGCGCCTATCTGGGCAAGCTGTTCAAGAACGCGACTGGCGAATACTTCAACACCTATCTGGATAAAGTAAGGATCGAGCACGCCAAAGCGCTGCTGGATGAAGGAATGAAGGTCTATCAGGTCGCCGAAAAAGTCGGGTATACGAACGTGGACTATTTTCACAGCAAATTTCGCAAGTATGTCGGAACATCGCCCTCTGCGTACCGCAAAAAGTAGCAGTAGCAGTGTCGGCAATCGAATAAGCTGCCAATTGGACCTACGCATCATCGGTCATTGGCAGCTTATGTTTCTTTAGAAAAGCATTGAAAATCAGTGACGGGTCGATCGGTCGCACGGATTCGCTAATTATCACATGAAATTATGCGTAATCCTTCGGGTACTGGCCGGGTATCGATTGCTCTAAAATGAAGACATCAGCAAGGAGGGGTCACATGGAAGCGGTAACACCAACACCTAAGAAGTTCAAGGAAACCCGAGCAGAGCGAACCAAACGATTCCTGCGCACCGCCGTACAGAACCGTTATCTGTATGCGATGTCGCTGCCATTTGTTATATGGGTATTCGTGTTCAGTTATCTGCCTATCTGGGGCTGGACGATGGCGTTCCAGAAATTCCGCCCGGGCCGCTCGTTCTTCGAGCAAGAATGGGTGGGCTTCGATCATTTCGTAGCGCTGTTCCAAGATGAAACATTCTACCTTGTCATGCGTAACACGCTGGCCATGAGCTTCATGGGATTAATCGCGAACTTCACCGTTCCGATTATCTTTGCAATTCTGCTTAATGAAGTCAGGCACATGTTTTTCAAGCGCTTCGCGCAGACGATCTCGTATTTACCTCACTTCGTGTCATGGGTCGTCGTTGCAGGTATTGTAACCAAGATGCTCTCGACCGAGAATGGTGCAGTGAATGACCTGCTGATGTTCATCGGGATCATCAATGAACCGATCCAATTCATGGCCAAAGGGGAATGGTTCTGGGGAATCATCACGGCAGCCGACGTCTGGAAAGAGACAGGCTGGAACGCGATTATCTATCTGGCAGCTATTTCAGGCATCGGACCTGAGCTCTACGAAGCGGCCAAGGTGGACGGTGCGAACCGGACCCAG
>JAEWJS010000137.1 GCA_023386495.1 Bacillota bacterium
GCTCCTGAATGATCGCTTCCAGCTTGGCCTTGAGCTCAATATCGCCGGTCTCTTCAACATGCAGCGCCGCCCCTGACAGCCAATGGCCCAGGAAGTGCCCGCGCAGCTGACAGACCGGCGTTTCCCAGCCGCCATGCGCCCCTTCCGGAATCGTCCTGCCGTGGAACCTGCCTGCTTCCAGCTGGTAGTTGAACAACAGATTGCCGCTGTCCAGCTTCATCAGATAGCTTCTGTTCGCACGTTCCCTTCGAACCAGATCATGCTCTCTTACGATGACCTGCTTGCCCTTCAATGCTTCCATCGAATAGTCCCTCCTGTCGCTCCCTCGGCCGGACCAGCGGTCAGCCCTTCAAACCGGATAACGCGATGCCTTTAACGAAGTAATTTTGACCCAACATGAATAGCAGGATTGGCGGAACCAGCACCATCGTAGCCGCTGCCATTAACAGCTCCCATTGCGCGGTGTAATAGCCTATGAACTGTTGCAAGCCAAGCGCCAGCGTGAACTTCGACTCCTTGTTGATATAGACGAGCGGACCCAGAAAATCGTTCCACACGCCAAGGAACTGAAACAGCGCAACGACAATGATGGCTGACTTGGACAACGGCAGAATGACGCGCGTGAAGATGTAGAAGTATCCTGCGCCGTCGACAAGTGCCGCTTCATCCAGCGATTTCGGAATCGTCCGCATGAACTGCCGGATCAAGAAGATGTTGAATGCCCCGCCGCCGAACCATGCCGGCAGAATCAACGGCAAATAGCTGTTGGGCTCGACGATCGTACGCCAGCCGAGGAACGTCGGAATCAACGTGACGGCATAAGGCAGCATCAGCCCTGTCATCAACAGGCCGAAGATGAGATCTCTCCCCCGCCATTCCAATCTGGAGAAGCTGTAAGCGCACAATGCGCTGGTCACGACTGCACCGGTCACATTGCCGAATACGATCAGCAGCGTGTTGATGAAATATTTGCCGAACGGCACCGTATTCAGCGCGGTCTGGAAATTCTCGAATCGTATAGGATCGGGAACCCAGATCGGCGGTACGATGAAGATTTGGGACGCGTCCATCAAGGCGCTTCGCAGCATCCATACGAGCGGCAGGATGAACATGCACGAGCCCAGAACGAGTGCGACGTAGAGCGGCAGCTGTCTGTATTTTTTAGCGATCATTATTTTTCACCCTCGTAGTACACCCATGATTTGGACGAGCGGAACACGATGATCGACAGCACCAGGATGATGACGAACAACACCCAGGCGATGGCGCTCGCGGAACCCATCCGTTGGTTGGCGAATGCCTCACGATACAAGTAAACGACATAGAACAACGAGGCGTTATTCGGTCCGCCTTCCGTCATAATGTAAGCCTCGGAGAACGATTGGAAGCCGTTAATGATCCCCATGATCAGATTGAAGAAGATGGTCGGGGTCATCATGGGCAGCGTCACGGCTCTCAGCTTGTGCCACAACCCGCCGCCGTCAATATCGACCGCTTCGTAATATTGCTCAGGAATCGACTCCAATCCGGCTAGAAAAATAAGCATCGTGCCGCCGACCGTCCATACGTTCATGAGCGCCATGCTCGGAATAACCGTTGCTTCGTCATAGATCCACATGCTCGTCGGCAGGTGGAGAAATTTAAGCACCTGGTTGAACAGCCCGATATCGGGATTAAGCAGCCAGATGAAAATGGTGGAGGTCGCTACAATCGGCACGATCGAAGGGACATAGAAGATCGCACGAAAGACGGCCTTCCCCTTCACGTTCTTAGACAATAGCAGTGCCATTGCGAAGGCTGCCAGCAGACTGACAGGCACAGCCAGTATGACATAATAGAAGGTAACGAACAGCGATTGATAGAAGAAGCTGTCCGCGCCGCTGAACAAGCGTTCATAGTTATCGAACCCGATGATGTTGTAATCATTCGTAATCGAATAGTCGGTAAAGCTCAGAAACAGACTGACTAGCAGCGGTCCCAGCGTAAAGATAAGGAAGCCCAGAATTGCAGGTGCGGCCATTCCGTAACCGTAGACGGTTTCCTTCCTCGGCATGAATCGATGGAGCCATCCAGCCGCTTGCGACGGTTGTTTCATTTCCATCTCGATCATCACTTTCCGGTCGTAGATTGTAAGGCATAGTGCGCATCAGGCAGGGTCTAGTAAGAATGCACGGGCGAACCGCAGCTCAAGCTCAGTGATCACTGCATGAAGCATTAAAGCTGCGACCGCCCGCATGAATGTTACTGCATGCTGCCCTCTAGCAGCGGCTCCAGATCAGGCATAATTTCCTTCATGACCTGATCAACCGTCTTCTTGCCGGTCCATGCTTGATCAAGTGCAGGTAACATAATATTGTTTATGTCGCCAAAGTTCTTCACATAAACTTCGGACGTGACCTCGCTGTCTTCGACGATCGGCTTCACGAGGACATCCTGATACCCTTCTACCCTTGCCGGATTCAGTGACGCCCAGATATCGATCTTGTCTTGTTCCAGATAATAGGCTTTACGGTTCGGCATCCACAGCCCGTCTCTGAACAGCTCGAGAGAACTCTCTGGGTTCGTGATATATTTCAGCAGCGCCCAAGCCTCTTCAGGATGCTTCGAGGACGCGAACACGACGCCCAGCGCTCCGCTGTATACCGACTTCGTGTTCGCTAACTTAGGCAACACGCCGATGCCGTAGTTCAGGCCTTCCGACTTGGCAAAATCATTCGTCACCCACTGCCCGTCCAGCACCATCGCATAACGCTTGGATTGCAGCGCGACGGCAGGCGCAGGCATGCTCTTCGCGGCGGTCGGGCTCGGCATGACATGATACACATTGATCAGGTCGGCAATCTTCTGCAGCACTTCGTTGAAGGCCGGCGTATTGATGCCCGTCTCGCTGCCCATCCCTGGGAAATATTGCGTTCCGTTGCGCAGCAGCAGCGATTCGAGCGTGCCCGACCACAGATCCATCTTGAAGCCGTACTGCTTGATATTCGCCGGATCGAAGTTAGGGTCAAGCGCATTTCTGCCTTTGTTATCGAGCGTCAGCTGCTGCGCGACCTGAATGAACTCCTCCCAGGTCCAAGCGTGCTCCGGCTTCGTCGGCGGCGCTTCGACTCCCGCCTCGACGAACGCGTCTCTGTTGTAGAACAAGGCGAATGATTCCAGATTGTTCATGAGTCCGACGATGCCGTCGTCCTTGCGCGCGATAACGCCTTCGATGAAGTCGTCCTCGGTTGCGGAAGCGTCGGACAGGAACAGATCCTTGATATTGGCCAACTTCCCGTCTTCATACCATTTGTAAGCTGTCGGCGGACCCAAGTAGCCGACATCCGGCGCATCGTTCGAAGCGATCATCGTCGTCAGCTTCGTCTCGTACTCGGAAGGAATGATGATCCCCTCGACCTCGATTCCGGTCTCCTCCATGAATTTGTCGATGGCCTTGCTGATGACTTCCTTCTCATAAGTCGAACCCCAGTAAGTGAATCGCAGCTTGATATCCTTCTTCGGTGCTGCCTGTTCGCCCGAATCGGCATTCGATGAGTTCGCCGATTGGTTCCCGTTCGCATTGTTTGCCGAACCGCATCCGGCAGCGCTTACAACCATACATGCAAGCAGCAACAAGATCGACATTGTCCTCCAGTTTTTCACGCATGATCCTCCCTTTGAAGTCGCTTATTTGTGATGCAAGCCCATTATGTCACAGCGACTTCCCTGCTTCTATTCGACTCTCATTGGAAAGCGAGGTTGATCATTCGAGAAAGCGCTCGCACGGTCAATTCTCCCCCGGCAGGCAGATCATAATCACGGTCCCGCTCCCGGGATTCGATTGGATCGTGATGCCGTACGCTTCGCCATACATGAGCTTCAGCCGTTGATGCACATTGCGCATGCCGACAGAAGAACCGATGCCGCTCATCACCTGCGCGATCCTCTCCGCGCTCATCCCCTTGCCGTTGTCCCGCACCGCGAAATACCGTCGACCCTCTTCCATCCAGCCCGAGATGCGCAGCACCCGTCCTTCCTCCAGTTCTTCGAATCCATGAATGAATGCATTCTCAACGAAAGGCTGCAGGAACAGACGCGGTACTTCGCCTTGGAGCAGTTCAGGTTCAACGTAGCAGCCGTAGTCCAGCCCGCCTTCGAACCGGCAGCGCATAATGTAGATGTAGCTCTCCAGCCAAGTCAACTCTTCCTGCAGCGAACCGAGCGACTTGTTGTTCTCGACGGTATAGTGCAGCATTCTCGACAACGAGGCGACGATTCGGCTGATCTCCCGGTTGTCATGTTCGATCGCGATGCAGTTCACTAAATTGAGCGTGTTGTACAGAAAATGCGGATTCAATTGCGTATTGAGCAGATTGATCTGGGATTGCTTCTCTAACAGCTTCACTTCATAGTTCTCATGAATGAGCTGTTGAATTTTATCGTTCATCTCGTTGAATCGCCGGCTAAGCTTCTCGAACTCTCCATATCCCCGTACGGGTACTCGGGTAGCAAAGTAACCTTGCCCCGTCTTGCGAATCGCCTTCATCAGCTGATTCAGCGGTTTTGTGATCAGCATGGACATGGTGTATGCGAGAGTGAGTGACACCGCTAGCACAACCGCCCCCAGCTTGGCGACCATCTTGAAGATGTTGCCGGATACCTGCGGAATCAGATCCTTGCTCCGGACAGCGGAAATCAATGTCCAACCGGTGATCTGCGAAGTATCGTAGCTGACGAGCATGTCGTCCCCCTTGTCCTTCACCTGCATGATGCCGCTCTTTCCGCTCACGGCTTCCGCGACCCAATCCGATCGCTTCGCCAGCGCTTCCGACCGTTCTCCGCTAGCCGACACGATGCGGCCGTTCGGCGCCGCGATGAAGTACATCATGCTGCCTTCTCCGTCCAGCAGCGTGCGATAATACGCCTCGAAGAAGTCGACCTTGAAGTTGACGAGCAGAACCGGGCGCTCGATATCTCTCGGCAAGTAGTTAATCGCACCCGATGAGTTATCGAACACATTCAAGACGCGTCCGACCGCGAATAGGTACCGATACTCATCGATATCGTAGTTGGCCAGATCCTCTTGATTGTACATGTCCACAAAATCATAGGTCGGTTCCCACACCAAGCTGCCGTTACCCGCTACGATATGCTGATGAAGCTCAGACAGGATATATTGATCATAGGGAATGAATCCATCTCCGAAGGTGTAATAGCTGGTCATGATCGTCTGCGCGTATACCTGTTCGTTATAATCGAAATATTTGCCGATGACCCGCTTCAATTCGCGATCGTAGCGCAGCAGATCGTTCGGATCCTCCGGATTGATCTGCCGGAATATCCGATAGATCTCTTTGTCCTTGTTCATCAGCTCGCTGTTCTCGACGATCTTCTGCAGCTTCAAGTCCAGGATCGTATTACTCTGTCGAATGCTCTGATACGTATCCTTGCTGTACTGCGCTACGGCATTCTCTAGACTGTAGTTGTAATAGCCATAGCTGGACAGGGCCAAGGTGAACATGAGCAGCGCGAAGAACAATAGAAAAAGCTTCGTTCGCAGACTGAACCGGGCGCGATACTTCGCGATCATGTCCCGGATCATTGCGCATTCCTGCCAGCGCCGAAAATTCTGCATTCCTCAGGCGTAAAGCCGTAGCGCTTCTTGAACACTTTATTGAAATATTTCACATCGCGGTATCCTACCTCGTGCGCAATCTCATAGACCTTCTTATCCGTCTCCAGCAATTTTCGGTAAGCGATTTCAATTCGCAAATCCATAATATAGCCGGTGAAATGTTTGCCTGTATGTTTCTTGAACAAGGTGCTGAAGTAAGAGGCATTGAAATAGTACTTCTTCGCGAGCTCTTCCAGCGAAAAGTCTTCGTCAAAATGACGGTGAATGTACTGCAGACAGCGTTCCATGACAATGTTGACTTTATTGTCCTTCTGGTCCTGCACTTGAACGGCCATCTCATCGAGCAATTCGATCCATATGCGCTTCAATGGGATCAATCCATAACAAACCTTCGAATGAAGCGCTTGCTTGATCTTGATCGGCCAGTTCTTCGCTTCCGCCTCAGGCAGCATATTCTGGATGCCGTGATGCAGCCGGTTAAGCAGTCCGCCTATCTCATCTAACAGCGCTTCAGGACGCGGATAGCGAGACTGCAGCATCGCTTCCAGCCCGGAGTCGATCCACCGCTGGTCGAACGCGATATAGCCGTGCACATATTGCCGCAGTTCTTCCTCGAACGGGAAGCTTCCCTCCATGACATCCGTGTATTGATTCCGTATATCGGCGTAAGCAACAACGCTGCCTGCCGGCAGGTAAAATTGACAGCGCATTGCCGTTTCTGCCGTGTGTAATGCATCAGGCGCAGCGGATTCGATTGCGTCTAGCAGCTCTCCGGTGCCGATCGACAGCATGATGCCGCCGTAATCTTGATCGAGTTGTCTGCTCAACGCTTGAAGTGCCTGATACATGGGGATGAGCGAGCTGCCATCGTCGTGCTCCGGACCTCGCATAATACTGATCATTTCGTCGGTCTGGTCGGAGGAAGAGAAGGTAAGCGCGTGACCGTAAGGATTGAGCGTCTCCGTCAACCGCATTTTGATATCGCGATACAGCTTGGCTTGGTCTTCGGCCGCATGCGGCGGATCGCCGGGCTGGTCAGCATGCCGGTCGATCCGCGTAATCATGACATAGCCCTTGCCTTGCAGTCGAAGAATGTCTGCAGCCTCCATGCGTTCGGCAAGCGTGCAAGTCCCTCTGGTCCATCTGTTCATGAGATGATCGATATAGAGCGGCACGAGCTGATTGAGCTGATCGGCCATCATCATCTTCTCATGCCGGCTGTTACGCTCCTGCTGGATGCTTGCTTCTATGGATTGGATAATATCGCGGATCTTATCATCCTCGATCGGCTTCAGCAGATAGCGGTCTACGCGCAGGTTAAGCGCGCGCTGGGCATAATCGAAGTCATTGTAACCGCTGACAACGACGAACTTGGCATGCTGGTTATGCTGGTGAATGTGTTCGATCATGCTGAGTCCATCCATTCGCGGCATGCGAATGTCGCTGAACACGATATCCGGCACAGCTTGCTTGCACAGCTCGAGCGCTGCCTCTCCGTTCTTGGCCTCCATGACCTCGTACCCGTTGCGGCAATCTCGAATGATGCGGGACAATATTTTCCGCTGCCGCGGCTCATCATCTACGACTAGAACTCGAAGCATTCGATGTGACCTCCATTTCTCTTGATGCTGGCTTACTACTAGTATGGTAGCACGATTATCGCCGGGACGATTATTGGAATAGGGGGGCTGTCATTAGGAGCTGCGCCAATAGTAAAAACTGCCGCATATCGCACGCGGCAGTCTTCCTGTCTAGCCTTACTATCCCATAGGCTGCTTCACGACAACCTCCAAGCTTAATTCGGCCCATGCCGGATTCACGTCCCTGTCCGGCGTGAGGTCGAGCACCGGGGCGCCGTCGACATCGAAATGCACGCGGCGCAAACCTGTCGAGCGAGGCTCATCGATGCCCGGCCGGGCATGGTAGACGTTCCAGATCACGCCGTCATCGTCCGTGACATAGGAATTATGCCCGGGACCGTATTCGCCAGGTACGCTTCTAGAAGTAAGCAGCGGATAGTTCCCCTTCGTCCAGCTCGCCGGATCCAGCAAGTCCGCATCTTGGTCGACGCTCAATATACCGACGCAGTACGTGGCATCGACCATCGCGCCGGCGATCGTAACGAAGATCTTGCGGTCGGTGATCAAGACATACGGTCCTTCCTCCACGAACGTGCGGTTATTGGACCAACCGTAGTCCGGCCGCGAGATCCATACCGGCTCGCTCTTCAGCTGCCATGGCTTATCTCTCTCTACCTCGGCGATATAGATCCAGGACCCGAGATCAACCGGCGCTAGCTGCCGCTGTGCCCATAATGCATAGATGCGGCCGTTCCATTGCAGGATCGTCATATCCAGCGTGATGCCATGCTCGAATAACGGGCTGCCATCCTGCCTGACGACTCGCACCGGTGTCTCCCAATCCGCTGCTGCTGCCGGATCGCCGCCCTTCGTCAGCCGCATGACATGGGATTGGATATTTTTGAACTCGCCGGTGCTTCCGGCGAAGAATAGGTACAGCTCGCCGCCGATGGCGTGAAATTCAGGTGCCCACAGGAAGTTTCGCAGAATTTCGTACCGTTCCGTATCCAGCACCTTGATCTCTTCTGCGGCTGCCAGTTCCGATACGGATTCGGCGCTTCTGATCGAGAGGGATCGATTGCCGTCCGCATCGTTGGTCGCGATGTAATAATAGCGGCCGTTCCACTTGGCAATGTTGGGATCGGCGCGGTGCGTTGCGATCGGAAACGCGAAGCTCTCCTGCCGGATGCGGCCCGATATGCGGTACGTTCCCGGCTTGTCCCAGTCGATGCCCGAAGCATCCCAGTCCACCCGCTTGCTCGCGGTTGTGCCGTCGCTATAGATAGCCGTCGCGCGTGCGGCCTGCAGCTGCTCCAGCCCTGCTGTCGTCTCGATGCGCTGCGGCGCTACGGTGCGCACATGAATGGGCACGGTCAGCTTGCTGATCAGCCGTTCGCCGATCTGAGCCGGCACGGCGATAACATTGCGCGGCACAATGCCTTCTATGTCAGCTGCAACATGCTGCAGCTCGAACGGCTGCTGCGGTTCAGGCTGAGATAGCCCGCCTAGACTCGCGATGTCAGCGCATGTGCTGCTGTATCCGCTCCCGTCCTCTTCCACCCACTCGATGACATAGCGGCCGCTAGCGCGATTGTAAGAGCATCTTACGTCGCGAACGTGACGCCCCAAGCCCAATTGCAACAGCCCCAGCTCCGTATACTGCAGCAGATCGCGCGAGACGAACAGCAGTACCGCGCCTCTGCTCTCCGGATCGGGCTCTCCTCCCGCTTCCGTGCGGATCGCGACAACGCCGAACGAGCCGTCAGCCATCGTGAACAGATACGGATTGCGCAAGCTCTTGGCGCATAACGTACCGTTGTCTTGCTCCGTTGCCCTGGCGAATAATACGCCTGAATGATGGTTGAGCGCTTGGAACGGCGCGCCGTCTTGGCTATAGGCCAGATGCATGCTGTAGGCGAGCTTAGGCGCATACAACTGCTCCTCCTGCGGCTCGCGTGTATAGCAGAGTACCTCATAATCGTTATTCATGACCGGATTCCCCCTGTCCGCTATCTTGGAAGCTTAGACACTGTCGGATACAGGGATAGTATAGAGGACTGACTTCTATCGGAGAATGATCTATACTTGCATTAACTTGATCGATTCGATTATTGCGAGGATTGTGAGGCTAACATGACAACGATCTATTATGTCGGGCACCGTATGGCCCACCCCGGCGATTTTGTATACGATTTTCCGGAAGGGCATGATTTCTGGCTGCTGATCCTGACCCATACGCCGGCTGAAATCTGGGTGCAGGGCAGCATTAAGGAGTACCCGGCCCATTGCGCCGTGCTGTTCCCGCCCAGACAGAAAATCTGGTACCGCGCCTCTACGGAGCAATTCGTAAACGACTGGGTGCGCTTCGATTCTGGCGAGTCCTATTTGACGGAAACGATGATGCCTGTCGGCATTCCGCTTCCGCTGCAAGATCCCGGGTATGCCAGCAATTTGTTCCAACTGCTCGCTGCCGAGAATTTTTTCCACTATGAGTATAGGGAATTGTCGATCGATTATTTGCTTCGGCTGCTGTTTAACAAGCTGCTTGAGGCCGCCCGGCACACGGACAGACGGCCGGACGAGCATCATCTGCTCGAGTTGCGCAAGCGAATTCACGACAATCCCGGCCATGCATGGTCCGTTCCAGTCATGGCGGAGTCCGTCCATCTGAGCCCCAGTTATTTGCAATCCTTGTACAAGTCCGCCTTCGGCGTCTCGTGCATGGACGATGTCATTCATAGCCGGGTCCGGCTGGCCAAGGAACAGCTCATCTACGGCTCTCAGCGGATCGCCGACATTGCTGCGCTGTGCGGTTACCGGAATGTCGAGCATTTCTCGAGACAATTCCACCGCATTGTCGGATGCACGCCGCGCGCCTACCGCAGCTCAGGCGGTGCAGCCGCGGAGCTGCGATGATGGATGCTCCGATCGCTTATTGCGAGCGATTCGCAGGGACCATATCGCCCACAGGCGAATAGACTATGGATATCATGATGAATGACGGTGATGAGCATGCATGATCCGAACGCAATCGATTTACAAGGCTTTCGCAAGAAGATGCTCGAGAGCTTCCCCTTTCTGCCGAAGCAATTTCTGGATGTCGACCAGACGCACGGGGCTTCCTGGGTGAGCGACTACGTGCAGCAGCAGCTGAAGCGTGCATTGTCGAATGCGACGATGGATTATCCATTCAAGAGCAAGCTGAGCTATGACGTCGTCGAGACCCACCGCAATATGATTCTCAGACTCCACGTTCCGCGTCATATTCCGCCGTACGAGATCAAAATGTCGCTGGATACGCATCTGGTTCGTATCAAGCTTCCCTCCGGCAGCAAACAGGACATCGCCATCAAGAAGCCCGTCAATCCGAAGCGGGCGACGGCCCGGTACAAGAACGGCATATTGGAGCTGCAAATGCCGAAGCTGCGACAGAAGCGCAGGCTTCACGATGTCATCATCGAAGACGCATAATACGGGTTAGACGCAAATAACGCCCCGCCGGAGTGCTCCGAAGGGGCGTTATGCATGACGTGCTGACGTCTATTAGACGAATACGCTTCTCGTAACGATAACCAACAGGATGTACAGTACCAGGATGACACCCGTCGAAGTAAACAGTCCAGGACGACCGACGCAGCTCATTGAGGATCTCCTCCTTTGTCGTATGTTCAGCCTTCACTTGTAATATATGCGAGAAGATCCTTGGCAATCTAAACGGATGTACCCCATCATTTAAAGTTAGTGATCTGCCCACAGCTGACGAATGTGCTTTGTGCGGTTCGTCGCATCGACAACGCCGACCGTACCGATCTGCAAGACTGAAGAGGCCGATATCCCATAGATATCAACCTTGCGGACATGGATGGCGGGCATGCAGTTCTGAATGTCCAGCTCGACATGCTCCGTCGTCTGCATGCGCGCGAAGGGCTGCCGGAAGATGGGGAATTGTTCCAAGTCCCCTTCATTGCCCAGGAAGACAGGCTTCTCTCGCTGAACGGCGAATGTACGGGAATTCGGATACATGCACCCGATCTCCCCGACGTGAACGACCGAGGACAGCGTTACGGAGCGCACGATGACATCGCCTACGATTGATGCGCGAATCACGGCGAATCGGACGCGAATGGCACCAGCGGTCCGATAATCAACGATTCGGGAGGCGTATCGAAGATGGATGACGCGTGAATCTCGGACGTATCGCCGATCAGCACGACAGACGAGCCCCCTACGCCCATGATGCGAATGCTATCGACCGCAAGCTTATAATTATGGACTTGCAGCTGCATGACTTCTCCCATCTCTCCCCCGCCCTTCAACGATTCACCCGGAACGGCACGAACGATATTTCCTCAGCCTCCGCGCCTGTTGCCGGTGCCGGTTCCGTAAACCCGCCGGTATTGTACAAGTTCGATAATGCTTTCACGACGCCGGCCGTTCCGATCTGCAGCACGGAGGAGTTCGATATCCCGTTGATCCGGATACTATGGATCGTAATGGACTGATGTACAATCATCTGACTACGCTAGCCCCCCCTTGGAGATCGAATCATCCACGACGTCGGCATCATAGGTATTGGTTGAATTTAGGCCGTTGTTCGTCATCGGCAGATCCCCTGTGTTGAACGAACCCGACCCTGCGAATGTTTTCGAAGTACTCTGGGGCGAGAGGATTAGCGCATCGCCGAACTGTACAAGCCCTCCGGAACCGATGCTAAGAATTTTCACATTTCCCACGATTGCCGGCATTGGACCATCCACCTTCTTCCCCGTTACAATATATGAACATTCCCCGTTCGACATGCAGATCTCGCCATTACGTTTCGAAGAAGCGATGGGAGAACCAGTTCATCTCCTCCAGCTCATCCTCTTGCAGCATCTTGTTCTCGTAGTATGGCGTGTGCAGCAGCCCGGCCTTCACGAATGTCGTGATCGAACCGCACTTCGGGCAAAAAGCATCCTGCGGTCCGCATACGTTGCCGCACGGATCGCCTAGCAAGGTGCCGATATCGCAGCATCGATTCTTGAAGGGGGTCCCGCAGCTAGCGCAGTAGCTGCTTCCCTTCGTAACGGCGCTGCCGCAGCGTACGCAATTCAGCTCTTCTGCCGGCATTACGGCATCGACCCGTTCTCATTCTGAAGATGCTCCATGTGGACGGGCATCGAGCCCTCGCTGCCGCCGTCCTTGCCCAGCCAAGACTCGACTTGATCGGGATCCGCAAGCGAAGTAAGGCCGACATTCAAGGTGCCGGACAGCTCGCTTACGCTCAATTCCTGTACTTTATATTGAATGGATCCGATGTGTACGGGCTTAAGCTTCGCGATCGACTCCTTCAGGGACTGCACTTCTTTCTCTGCCAGCAATGCGCGATCCTCAAGGGATCTCATGCGCTGCTCCAGCTGCTGCAGGAACGCGTGATACGAATACATGGACCTACCTCCTTCCAACCGTGAAGCATCGACGAAGGGATCAATCAAGGTACGCTGCCGCCTGCGCTTCCGGGCACCGATAGCGAGCCGTCCGCATTGACTTGCCCTTGGAGCTGGACCGATTCGGACGTCGGCGCTTCCGGATATTCCGTAATGGAGGCGTTATTGCGGCAGATGATCGTTTTGCCGACATTCAAGGAGCCGATGTTCGTGATCAGATTGATTTTGATCATGCCTATGTTAATCTGCATGCCGACCTCCTACACCTGGTTGCTTGGCTGATCCAGCAAGTCGCTGTCTGCAACCTTATTCACTTCGCTGGTAATCCCCAAGGTTCCGTCGCCTACGACAGAGAATCCGCCGACACCCTTCTCGTTCGATACATGTCCTTTATGCAGCGTGTTGCCGAAGTTAATAGACCCATTGGATGAAATACTGGTTATTTTGATGTTGAAAATATTGTTCACGGTGGGCATATAACCATTCCTCCAATCCCTCTATCTTATGGGCGATGGCAGCGAAGCGTTACAGATTAACCTTTCGAGACTCGTAGGCGTATACTGTTGCGAGCATTCGCGACTGTCCGCTCAATTCGAAAGGAAACGAGGGAATGGAATGGACTATATCGACGCTTTAGCGAAAATAGGTGCCGGCAGCGCGCATCCCGGCGGATTCAGCACGACACTGAAGCAGCTTCGCAGCTATCCGCTGCCTCCGAATAGCCGTATCTTAGAAATCGGCTGCGGGACCGGGAAGACGGCCTGCTACCTGGCAGCCCAAGGTCATCGCGTCAGCGCAATCGACATTCATGAACGAATGATCGAGAAAGCAATGCAGCGCGCATCGAACGATCAAGTGACGGTTGACTTCGCGGTCGGCAACGCGGACCGTCTTCCCTACGAGGATGGCCGTTTCGACGTGGTGATGGCGGAATCCGTCCTCAACTTCACGGATGTCCGTTCCAGCATCGCCGAATGTTACCGGGTGCTGGGCGACGGCGGCGTGCTGTACGCAAGAGAGCTATTGGCCAGCCCCGAACTGTCCGATACGGCTGCCCAGGAAATCGGGGCATTCTTCGGACTTAAGCAGATATCGTCCGCCGATCAATGGCTGGAGACGCTGCGGCAGAAGGGCTATTCGCATGCAGAATTGCTGGAATACGAGAAGCTCCAGCTGGCCCCTTCCGTGGAAGAGGCGGAATATAACGACATGTTCAAGTACCAGGACAGCGATACGCTCATGGACCTGTCGGTCTGGCAAACATTGCTTCGACATGATGACCTGTTGCATGACCATGCCCAAGCCTTATATAACGGATTGATTCGTGCCGTGCGTTAGCCCTGCGATGGGTGAGCATACAAGCGGTCCTGTGCCGCAGGGAATACAATGCATTACCTCTTATCGTCTGGAGGTGACCGAAGTCTGGTCATGTTTCACTCGTACATGTGGGTGGGTGCTTGCGTGGAACGGGAAAATCGCGGCACCTGAATTCACGTCGGTGCCGCGATTCCGCGGTTGGTTATTGGATAAGCCTATCGTCTATCCTTCGTAACCTTCAATGAGAAGTCCGCCGTAGGGCTCCATGATCCGTTCGCAGAACGCGGCGAGTCGAGCATGGTCATTGCGTGCGTAGACGTCTTCCAAGCAGCCTTCCAACTCAGCGGCCATATCCGGCATGCGTTCTTGAAGGATTCGGAACAGATGCTTGCCTTCCCCGATCCAGCATTGATTCGTCCGCAGCAGAAACTCGCTGGCCAGAATCATCATTTTCCCGATGACGAACCATTTCTCGCAACGCGAGATTTCGCCCTGCAGGTCGACGATCTTCTCGGACAGCATGTAACGGGCCAGATCGCGCTCGGAAGTGGACCAAGGCAAGGGGCCGTAAGACAGATCGTTCTTGGCAACCTCAACGATCTTCAGCCCTGTCTTTTTGGCGGTTAGGACAACCCCCTCCGCAATCAATCGCTGCAAGGTGGGGTTCGCATCTTGCAAGCCGATCTTGAAAGCCTCGCGATAACCCGTTCGACTGAGCATCATACATTCGATTAACCAATCGCCGTAAGTATGTATGCGTCGAAAGCTATCCGGCTCTGTCGACGTAACGACGACGATATCCAGATCGGATAGGGGATCGTGGTCGTTACGGCTCGCGCTGCCGCCAAGCACCGCCAGCAGGCAATTCGGGTGATGCTCGGCTATGAATCGCCTGGCCGTATCGAGTGGCGAAGTTCGCATCCCATCATCTCCATCATCGATCGAATCCTTCACAATGCCTCCGATGAATCGGTTGTCTGCTCCGGCCGGTTACGAACATATTCCAGGTAGCTATTCACGGACACGAGGAGATCGCGTTGAATTTTTCGCGCGATAGCGGCGCCGTCCCCGCCTTGTTGACGGTAGATTTCGATCCGTTCGCCGGCTTGCCGGTTCATGTCCTCGATAATCGATTGCAGGCTTGCGGCGTCGAGGTGAACCGACTCCTTGTTCGCCTGCGCCTGAAGCGCATCGGCGACATCCTGACGGATATAGTCGTAGATGGACTTGCGAATCGTATCGGAATCGCCATCGGATGGGGATGCGGTACGCGTATCATTCCCGTTCGGCGGCTGGCCGACAGGGACATTCTCGGCGTGCTTGTCAGCCACCCACATGTCTTCGATTTCGCCGGATTCGCCATGCCGGAGGCCGATTACGAGCGTTCCGTTCAGATTCTCCACCTTCAGTTGGTCGAATTTATATTCGATGCTGCCGATCGATTGCTTCGGCGTATCCTGTATCGTCTGAATCAGAGCCTTCAGCGCTGTGATCTCGTTTTCCATTCTCGCGATCTTGTCGGATTGCATGTTCATTATCCGGTATACATGATTCAACCATAGGTACGGATTCTGGTTCGACATGCAGCTCTCCCCTCTCTCACCGTTCATTATATGCCGGTGAATCGGGCATCTTGCATGAAAGAGAGTGCACGGGAATGAAACGCTATTTGCTCCGGTTGATTAACGTATCGATCGAGCCGCCCCTGGAGATGATCTGGATCGCTGTACCGAACATCTCAGCCATGCTCATGATCGCGAACTTGGGATAGCCCTCGAGGTCATGCCGGATCGTATCGGTGACGATGACTTGCGCGATGTTCGGATGGTCCGTCAGTTTCGTTACGCAATCATCGGAGAACAAGCCGTGCGAAGCGATGACATAAGCTTTGTTCGCGCCTCTCTTCGTCAACTCGTCTACCGCATTCACGACGGTTCGCCCCGTGTCGATAATGTCATCCACAATGATCGGCGTTCGTCCTTCGACTTCCCCGATAACTTGAGCTTGGTCGGTGCGCTTCGTATTGATCATCATGGCGAACGGCACGTTGAGGCGGCTCGCCATCGTCTCTGTCATTTTCGCGCGAGCGGCGTCGGGTGAGACCACGATTGGATTCGGGATATTCAGACTCTTGAGCTTCTGCGTCATGAGGTCAAGCGCAGTCAGATGATCGACCGGGATTCTGAAGAAGCCCTGAATGGCATCCGAATTGAGATCCACCGTAACGACGCGGTCAGCGCCTACCTTCGTCAGGATGTCCGCGATCATCTTGGCGGTGATCGGTTCGCGCGGCGCCTTCTTCTTCGCATGTCTCGCATAACCGAAGTATGGGATGATGAGATTCACGGTTTGAGCCGAAGCGCGCTTGGCCGCATCAATCATAATGAGCAGCTCGATTAAGTTCTCGTTTATCGGATGGGACAAGGCGTGCACAATGAAAATATCGCAAGTGCGCAGCGGCTCCTGGTATTTGACATAGATTTCGCCGCTCTTGAAGCGAGAGATTTCGACTTGTCCGAGCTCCATATTCAGATACCGACAGATTCGTTCTGCCAAAGGACGATTTGATGTTCCGGCGTAAATTTTGATCTGGTTCACACGACAGCCTCCTACGGATCAACGTTTGCAATTTGCAGTCATTTTTCTATTTTACCATGTTTCGCCTCTTGCACCTACAACAATCGACCCGTGATGAATGCATTTCATCACGGGTCGATGCACGTGTTATAACGGCGTTGCGTAGTACATGTACTTGACCTTATCGCGGTCGAAATAGAGCACGAATGTGCCTCTTCCTAAATAGTAGTTCCATTCCAGTTCGGATTCCCAGTTCGGCTTGCCCAGCTTCTCGCGGACCTCGGTCTTGCTTAGTCCGACCGCAATGCCATCCACGGTTCGATAGTTATCGCCTATGATTAACACGTCATCATCCCATGTGAAGAAGCGGCCGTTATCGTAACTATTAATGCCCCACAGCTTATCTGGAACGCTGGGATAGTAGTAAGGCAGGCTATAATCCAGCGGCAGGCTCGCGGCTGGATTCCATAGGTCCATTCCGACAAGGCTCACGCGTTCTTCCTCGAGGTAATAGCTGTCGTCGAATACTTCGTCTTCCATTGTAGAAGAGAGTTCCCGGGCATGCGCTTGCAGGTCCAGAAACTGCGATAACGGCGAGCCGGGCTGCAGTATGCGGTGCGCCGCCATCGCGATCCTCTCATCCCCATAGATCTGAGCGCCGCCTAAGTCCAGCGTGTTACCGGCCGCATAATAAGGCACCGTATAGATGGTGTCGCCAGCATGATAGCGAACCAGCAGATCGGGGCTCCCCGCCGCAGGCTGCCGAACGGCGCTCGTCTCGTAAGACAGATGGCCGAACGACCATTCGGCCGCGTCCGGTACGTCCATGACAACTCCGTCTTGCCGCCGAATCGTAACGCGGCTGACCTCTTCAGGGGTGAAAGGCAATGCTTCCCATATGCTCTCTCCAGGAAACGTCTGTATTTGCAGCGGCGTCTCATCCTTCGTCGGTTCCATCCAATTCTCGTCTTCCGAATCATCGGGTGTTGCCGGAACAGGCAGCTCATCCTGCTGCAGGATACTCTCCTTCATCCAATGTTCGAACCGATCCCAATTCGTGATCAGTCCCACAATCAGTACAAGTACGGCAGCGCCGAGCGCAAGCGCTCTGATGAATACCTGCTTACGTCCCTGGGAAGTTCGCGTGCCCGCCTTCGACACGATTAGTTCGATCCGGTTCATATGCTCCTCTGTGAACGTACGTTGCGGATACGGCCCCTTACGCAATCTGCGGTACCACTCAGGATCAGTATGTTTATTCATAAGCTGCAGCCTCCTTCCAGTTCCGCATCATGTTCTTCCGCGCCCGGAACAACCGGCTTCGAACGGTTCCCTCGGTCACTTGGAGCAAGTCGGCGATCTCCTTCGTCGTCATCTCGAATTGCGCGTGCAGCAGGAGCACTTCCCAGAGCTTGAGCGGCAGCTTCAGCACTTCGTACCAGATGTCGTCCGAGAATTGATTCGCCAACGCTTCCTGCTCCGCGGATGGGCTGCCTCCCCGTTCCGTGATGCGATCGACCAGCGTGACCTTCCGCAGGAATGCGGACCGTTTATAAGAGATCGCCGTATTCCTTGTCATGACGAGCAGCCATGTCTTGACGGACGATGCGCCGCGGAATGCAGCGATACCGCGATAAGCCTTGATGAAGACTTCCTGCGCGATATCATCGGCCATGTCTCGTTTCTTGGTGATCAGATAAGCGAGGTTCCACACCTCTTGACCGTACGTCTCCATGAGCTGACGGAAGCTCGCGGCATCCAACTGCTCGATATAACGCAAGTCTTGGTCGATTGTCGTCATCTCCATTCCACCTCAATAATCTGTTGCAGCGCGGCGTCATACGTATAAGTTCCCCTATACAGATCATCGCCTGCTCCGAACCATTCGAAGCTGACGATTAGACGCTCATGACTGGGCCATTCCTCAACGGTATAATAGGGGTCAGATCGGCCATTCTCTTGTTCGCTCATCGCGCCGTTGTCCCAGTACATCGACAATGTCGCTTGGTCAGGGAGTGCAATGACGCTGAAGTCGGCCGTATCGACGATGAATGCCTCTCCCCAAGTGCGTGCTTGCCTAGTAATTGCGATATAGCGGCTGTCCGGCGACCAGAGGAAGCGATTGTGATACATCGCTTCAGACGACCAGACGATTCGATCGTCGTCACGCGCAATGATTCGAATTCCTTCAGCGGGAACGTAACCGCCGGCGGTGACAACGTCATTCGTGCCGTACGTCTCGATGCGATAGCGTCCGTCGGGCGATTCCGCCGTTTGATGATCGACCTCGAACGGAGAAGCTTCCATCGCTTCCTTCGCTTCTATTGGCACTGGTTCTTCAACGATCGCCTCCTGGACCTCATCAGTTGCATCTTGCAAGACTTGCCTCTGCGCGTCAACCTGCACCTGATCTGCCTGCGGTGCTTGCGGTGCTAGCGGTGTTTGCGGCTCCGTCGAACTGCAGGACGCGAGCATCAGCCCCAGCACGATAACGGTTGACCTGCGCACAATATGGTTTCTCATGCTATTTATCCCCTCCGCCATAATAGACGCACGAAGGGATCGGTTTATTTCAAGATCCATTACTATTTTTCTGCATTTTCGGAATGCCGCCCCATAACGGATCAAGCCCGCGACAGATCGTCGCGGGCTTATCATGCCGTCTTAGGTGTTCTTTAGCCTCTGCTGTTGCTAAGCTGCTGTGCCGCAAGCGCGATGAACATGAAATGCGTAGAGCCGCCGCCCATGACATATTCCACCTGCTGCCACAGATACGGGAATACCAGCAGCTCGGGGAAGTCGGGACGAATCAACGCGGTACCGGAGATGACCCCGCCGGGAATATACGACCAGTCGGCACGGTTCAGTCCGTACCCGACCGTAGCCGACAGAGCGCCGACGCCCGAAGCGAACGACATCGTGTTGGAGCCCGGGTGACAGCCCAGCACGAAGTTGAGCGCATTGTAGATCAATTCGGCGTCGAACAGCTCGGGATATGCCCGATGCAGGAAGTAGTATTCGTAGCCAAGTCGCTGAATCCCCCATCCCGCGCCCCAGATATGCGGGCGATACGGAATGCCGTACGGCGTCTCGGCACTCTGCGCAGCGTACTGGGCTTGCAGTGCCGGTAGGGCAGCTCGGAACTTCCGCGAGAATTCTGCATCGTTCATCGCGATTTCGGCCCGTGCGATGAACCAGCCCGTCTTATCGATTGCCTCGACGATCGTGTCGGCCTTCGCCAGCAGGAAGTCGCGGTATTGCGGCTCGCCTGTCGTCAAGAACAGTTCAGCCGCAGCATGGATCTGGGGCAACTGGGCAGCGCCTGTCCCGTTCGTGACTTGGAAGAGCTCCCGTGCTGCCTCCAGCGCTTGTTCGCTTAAGACCGGATTGAACGTCTTCAACGTTCGGGAAGCGGCCGCCAGATGCGCAGCGGTTGTCAGTTCACGCGGCGGGTTGTCCTCGGTGAACACCCAACGATCGTCATCATTGCCTAGAATGCCGTCCGACATGCTCGCGCTGTCGCCGAGATGGACATATTGCCGCAGGTCATTCTCGATAATTCCCCGATACAGCCGCCCTAGCGCACGATAGCCCCCGACAACGGACAACACGCCATGCTCGATCTGCTGCAGGATGTCGTTTTTGCCGTCAGGCTGGTGAATCTCGACGATCCGCTCGGCTTGGTCAATCGTCGTCGCGTCATATTGTACATTGAAGCATTCATACGCAAGCGCCAGCGTATAGAATTCGCCCGACTGAGACTCCACGCGAAGGTCAAAATCGCCTGCATCATGCCAACCGCCGACATTCAGCCCCGGCACGACGTCGCCCGGCTCGTACTTCGTCAGCGTGGATGGCCCTTGCACATACCCGTCAAAATGATTGAGGCTAACCGGCGCCATGCGTGCATCGTCATGATGGCATAGGCCGTGCCATACGCGGTATTTTTCGCTGACGCGCATATGGCACATCTGTACGGGAAGGAAGTATTCCAGCACCGGCTGCCACACGCCTCGGTCGTACACGTCGCTCGCGATCCGGAAGATGGCCGATTCCGACGACCCGTAACGCACTTTGTACAGCCCTTCTTCCCGAATCCCCGTGAAATCGAATTTCACGTAGTTGTAGCGCAGGAACTGGCCCCATTCCTGCCCTTCGGCCATGTGGACTTCTTGCTCGCCCGTCTCCGTGATCTGGAGCAGCACGGCCTTAGCGCGAGCGCGATCACGCTTGTCCAGCTCGATGATAGCCGTCTTCGTCTGGCCTGGGTGATAGCCGACCTGCGAGGTCTGTACGACGGCCGGATAGAGCCAGTCTTCTACCACATTCGGCGTGATCACCCATTCGATCGCATTGGCGGTAGCGCCGGCCGGCACTTCGCTGCTTACGACGAACCACCCGTTATTGTGGTTCATGCGGCCGTCATAGAGCTTCAGCTCCGCCCCCTTGGTTGCGATCGTGAAGCGGTTATACGGGTCGTCCGGTCGCACGGTAAACCGTCTGCCGACGGCATACGGCTCGGCGATGAGATCGTCGGCGATTATCGGATTGTACCCCTTGTTGTCGCCGGAGAGCAGCTTAAGATCAGCGGTTGCGTCGGGTTCGCTGTAATTGCCGGCGTGCGGGTAGTTGGACGGCTGCGACTTCACGGGGCCGTTAGGCTGCTCCGGGAAGATGCCGTGCTGATGATCCATGATCCATGGCTTGCCGAACAGCGCGCCGGGGAACAGTTCCAGGTTGAAGTTGATTTTGCCGACATACTTATCCGGTATCGGTCGATCCAGATCGACAGTCACGTTCACCGAGCTGCCGTCTCCTTGGACGGTAACCTTGTATTGGAACTCGAAGTCTGGATAGACCATCGGATTGAAGCCCTTAAGATGCTTGGAGGAGTCCGGGAAGCTCAGATGAGTGGTGATCGTGTTCGCCGCCTCATCCAGCTCGCGCTGCCCTTGCTTCGGAACCGGCTGCCATTGTCCCGGCGTCTGTTCGAACCGGATATCGCCGTTCGTGGCAACGCGATTGCCGTGCATAATGATGCTGACGCCGGACTGATGCCCCTCCGGGTAGATATCGTCGAAGGCCATCACATCCACGCCCAAGCATTGGAAATAGCCGGATGCCTGATTTAACTTGAATCCCTGTTGTTTAGCTTCTGTGAACCCGTGTTCATTCTCCATGGTAGAGCCCCCCTGTTTGGTATCCTCTTCTAGATCATAATATAGACGCCGACTCCTGCATAGGTAATTACCGGGAAAAATAGCACAACACTCAATTAATATAACCAGCTCCGGTTATAGTAACCCACAGGTTGCGTGTCAAGTATATTCTGACAGTTCATGGGAGATGTTAACATCATCAATTTCGAGGGGATTTCTGCATGCACCTTGCACTCGCGCTCATCACGTTATTCGCGACATGGCGCTGGGGCGATTGGCGCAACTGGAAGCAATACCAATCGTCCATGTTCTACGTTGCAACCGGAGGACTCCTGTACGAGTACCTGACCAAGAACTATACGATGTGGAAATTTCATGCCGATATTCTGTACAGCCATCAGATCGTCGTCGTCATGCATGCCCTCCTCACGATGCCGCTTACGGTGCTTCTGTTTCTGTCTCGGTATCCGGCTTCGAAGGGCTGGTTCACCGTCATCCGCTACTACGCGGCGTGGATCTTGTTCTATATCGTGGCCGAACATTTTCTGCGAACTAGCGGGTATATCTCTTACGAGAACGGTTGGACATTCTGGTATTCGCTTCTATTCGACTTCATGATGTTCCCGATGATCCGATTCCATAGCATCAGGCCAGGGCCTGCATTATTGCTGTCGGTCGCCATCACGATCGCACTCATGCTATGGTTCAGTGTCCCGTTGGAAGGCCCACACCCGCCATAAGCGAGACGATCGTAAATTGACATATTGCACAAGCCTTCGCCAATACCTTAGATGTGGAATGGATAGTTCACAGAAGAGGTGATGGCATAGATGGTATTCAAGCGTGTCGATCGGCTGGCGATTGAACTGCCGATTCCGAAGTCCCCCGATCCGAACGGCGCAAGCGCCGTCCAGGAATTGCTCGGCGGTCGATTCGGCGAGATGTCGACGTTGAACAACTATATGTACCAATCCTTCAACTTTCGGGGCAAAAACAAGCTGCGCGAGTTCTACGACATTGTAGCCAGCATTACGGCCGAGGAGTTCGGACATGTCGAGCTTGTTGCCAACACGATTAATATCATGCTGCTCGGCTCAACGTCGCCTGGCGATCCGGATACGACGCCGATGGGGAACGCCAAGGATTTCCGGATGTCCTCGCATTTCATCGAGGCTGCGCAGTCCTCCCTCCCGTATGACTCCATGGGCAGGCCATGGAACGGCTCCTATGTCGTGAGCAGCGGCAATCTGATCTTCGACCTCTTGCACAACTTCTTCTTGGAATGCGGCGCCCGCACGCATAAGATGCGCGTCTACGAGATGACCGATCACCCGACGGCACGGGCCATGATCGGCTATTTGCTCGTGCGCGGCGGCGTTCACGTCCTCGCTTATGCCAAGGCGCTCGAGATGGCGACCGGGGTAGACGTAACCAAGATGTTCCCGATCCCCAAGCTCGACAACAAGGCATTCGACGCGACCAAGCCTTGGGAAGCAGCCGGGGAGCACCGTCGGCTATACACGTTCAGCGATCACGATTATCAGAAGATCGCATCGATCTGGAAGGGCGTACATCCGACAGACGGGGGGAAGCTGGAAGCTTATGCCGGGTTGCCGGGCTACGGCGGGATCATCCCGGACCTGCCGGATGTTCCGGAGGAGTTCGCACCGGGCATTTCGCATGAGGATCTAGCCCAAATCGCGGAACGCCTGAAACGCAGCGCAGGATTATAGATCAGCAGCCGATGCAAAACAACCGGCTGCATTAGAGCTGCAGCCGGTCGTTAGGGCATGGAAATTACGATTCGCTGAGGGCCAGCTCGAACTTGCTGAATTTGTCGGTCCAGCCGAATCTCGCGCCTTCGAGTCCGTGGACATGCGAGAATCCGGTCTGATCGAGATGAAGGTTCACCGTACCGTCTCCCAAGTCTTGAACGGTCCAAGTAACCGTATGCCGCTCGTCACCTGTAGACCAAGCGTAGGACAAGCGATACGGAGGTTCCACGACCAGCACTTCGCCGTTCACGATGCCATCCCAATATTCGGACGGCTGATGGCGGAACTGGAAGCGATGGCCCACGACCGGTTCGAAGTCATTGTCCGCGATCCATTTCGCCAGCTTGCTCGAATCCGTTAAGGCAGCCCAGGCCTTCTCTACCGTCGTATTGAACGGAAAATCCATCGATAACGCTAAGCTCATTCTTCTCCTCCTTGAATATCCGGTAGTGGCGAAGCATGCTCTCCCTTAATTAATAGCCGAAGAAACCGTCTTTCGTAATTTGCCGCTTGGATACGCCTTTGTGACGCAGATCAGCAGCGATATCGTCAACCATGGCCTTCGGCCCCGCAACGTAATATTGTCCGTCACTATGTACTGCGGTATAGCGCTCGATTTCCTGACGCAGCTCGTCCCGCGCTCCAAGATAGGTTACGCGAAGAGAAGCATTGGCGGCGGACATTCGATCGAGCTCTTCCTTGAATAGATGCGTGCCCTGACTGTCCATGTAGAGCAAATGAAGCTCCTTGCTGCCTCGTGCCCCATCTGCCTCGCGTTGTTTGAGCATCGCCCGAAAAGGGGTAATGCCGATTCCGCCCGCAATCAGCAGCGTAGGGCGATTCTCTTGGAGATAAAAGGGTCCCAAAGGTCCGCTCATGCTCACCTTCATCCCAGGCTGCAATTCCAACAGCGCTTTCTTGAAGTCGCTCGGTTTATCGCGAATGACGGTCGTGATCTTGATGGCATTCTCTGCTGGAGCCGATATTATGCTGAACGGCTTCGTCGCGTTTTTTATTTTCTTATGCGTGATGCTGAACAAGCCATACTGTCCAGCTTTCCAAGTGACATCGTTCCCCTTCTCGAAGGCGAAGGTATATACGTTGTCCGATTCTTTGACGCGTTCAATAAACGTTAGTTCACGCTTCTTGAATATCGGGATTAAATTATCTTGCAGAAACCCCACTTCACCATCTCCCCCATGGTTGTATCAGACACCTTTTAGTGTCATTTGAATTATAGGTCACCATTTGGTGTCTTGTCAATGGATCAAGTACTTGCCCGTGATCGAACGCTCAGACTGAACGATCTGGGCAGGCGTCCCCTCGAACACCACCTGGCCGCCCTTGCTGCCACCGTCCGGTCCCATATCGATGATCCAATCCGCCTGACTGATGACGTCCAGATTGTGCTCGATGACGATGACCGTATTGCCGGCATCCACGAGCCGATTCATAATCGCCGTGAGATGCCCGATATCCGACATATGCAGGCCGGTCGTCGGCTCGTCCATCACGTAGATGCTGCCCTTCTTATGCAGCTCGCTCGCCAGCTTAATTCGTTGGCATTCCCCGCCCGAGAGCGTGCTGAGCGGCTGGCCGAGCGTGATATACGTAAGCCCTACGTCGCACAGCGCTTGCAGCTTGCGCTTGACCTCCTTCAGCTCGAAGAATGCCAATGCCTGCTCCACCGTCATCTCCAGCACGTCCGCGATCGACTTGCCGTTCAGCATATATGCAAGCACTTCCTCCTTGAATCGCTTGCCGCCGCATGCTTCGCATGGCAGCTTCACGCTGTCGAGGAAGCCGAGATCGGTATACACGACGCCTAGCCCTTGGCAATTGTCGCAGGCACCCTTGGAGTTGAAGCTGAACAAGCCTTGATTAACTTTGTTGGCTGATGCGAATGCCTTGCGCACGTCGTCCATAATGCCCGTGTAGGTTGCCGGATTGGAGCGCGTCGACACGCCGACCGCCGATTGGTCGATGACGATCGCATCCGGATGCTGTCCGAGGAAGACATCGTTAATGAGCGTACTTTTGCCCGAGCCGGCTACGCCTGTCACGACCGTGAGAATGCCTGTCGGGATATCGACGCTCACGTTCCTCAGATTGTGAAGCGAAGCATCCCTGATTGGCAGCTTGCCGGACGGAACCCTGCACGCTTCCTTGAGCTGAAGCGGCCGCACCATGTGCGTGCCTGTCAGCGTATCCGCCTGCAAGAGACCTTGGTAGCTGCCCTCGTATACGATAGTGCCGCCGCGGCTGCCTGCATGCGGGCCGACGTCCACGATATGGTCCGCCACCTTGATCACGTCGGGATCATGCTCGACGACGATCACGGTATTCCCCTTGTCGCGCAGCTTCTGCAGCAGCTCGTTCAACCTGTGGACATCGCGCGGATGCAAGCCGATGCTGGGCTCGTCGAAGATGTACGTCACATCGACCAGGCTGCCGCTCAGATGTTTCACCATTTTGACGCGCTGCGACTCGCCGCCGGACAACGTGTCCGTCTCCCGGTCCAGCGTGAGGTAGTCCAGCCCGATATCGACCAGATGCTGCAGCCGCTCCGCCAGTGCCTTGACGACGGGTGCCGCGATCGGATCGTCAATCGCCCGAATGACATGAATGAGCTGCCCGACCTCCATCGCAGACATCTCCGCGATGTTGAGTCCGTTGATTCTGCAGTTAAGCGCGGCCTGACTGAGCCTTGCCCCGCGGCAGCTGGTGCAGGAGCCTTCGGTTATGTAAGGGGCAACCGCCTTTTGTGTGCGCTCGGACTTCAGCTTCACGTCTTGCTTGATGTATTTGTTCGTGAACTTCTCGAGGATGCCTTCCACGGTGATGTTCATGGCCTTCCCGGCAAAATCCATCTCCACTTTTCTCGCCTTGGCGTACAAGAGCTGCTCCAGTTCCTCATTCGAATAATCGCTTAGCTTCTTATCGAGATCGAAGCTGCCGGATTGCACAACCATATTCCATTCCCAGCCGCCGACCGCATAATCCGGCAGCATGATCGCCCCTTCCTGCAGCGATTTGGACATGTCCACTGCCTTATCCATGTCGACGCCCAGCCTTCGGCCGATCCCGTTGCATTCCGGACACATCCCTTGCGGGTCGTTGAAGGAGAACATATGGGCTTGTCCGATGTGGGGCTGACCGACCCGCGAGTAGAGCAATCGGAGAATCGGCGAAATATCGGTGATCGTCCCCATGGTGGAATGGGAGCCCCCGCCCAGCCGCTTCTGGTCCACAATGACCGCCATGCTGAGATTCTCGATTGCATCCGTGTCCGGCTGCGGCACGCGGGGCAGGAAATTGCGCACGAACATGCTGAAGTTCTCGTTCAAGAGCCGCGTGGACTCCGCCGCAATCGTATCGAAGACGATCGACGACTTGCCGGAACCGGATACCCCTGTGAATATCGTGATTTTCTTCTTCGGGATTCTCAGGGAGACATTCTTCAGATTGTTCTCCCTTGCGCCTGATAGTACGATATAGCCCTCATTGGATTCCTGCCCGCTCATCCTATTCCTCCTCTAATAACTCGTTCAAGCGCATCATATTCGCCGTCCAATACTTGCGATAGTAAGCCACCCAATCCTCGACTTCTCGGAGCGGGGCTGCGTTGAGGCTAAATCTCGTTTCTCTGCCGACTTTACGGTCATGGACCAGTCCCGCTTCCTTCAGCACGGTCAAGTGCTTGGATACGGCGGTGCGCCCCATCTGGAATTGTCCGGTCAGCTCGTGAAGCGGCAGTTCTTCCGATGCTGCCAACAGCCCGATTAACCGGCGTCTGGTTGGATCTGCAATCGCGTCGAATACATCGCGTTCTGGGTTGCTGACGATCACATCACTCACTCCTATTTTCGCAGCGGTATTCATTGGACACCATTCGGTGACGCCTTGATTGTAGGACGCGGTACGGCGCCCTGTCAATGCGTGCAGCCAAATTAGCGACTCTGACGAATACAACCGAGGACAATTAGCAGAAAGGCCCGTCGACGTCGTCGCGGGCCGTTCTTGTTATTCACCTATCGAATGCCGCTCAGACTGCCGCCAGAGGTGAACAAACGGTCGATGCTTCGTTCGACTGCCGCGTCTGCTACCAAAGGAGGCGCATGATGCGGCTTCGTTCTTGCGTCGATGATGACGCTGTCGCAGCCCCAATGCTTGAACACATAACCGCTGTTCACGCCGTACATGTCATGCGACGGGTTGCTTCGCGTGAACGTGGTCCATAAGAAGTTGGGCAGCGACTCGCTTACGAATGCGCTGTCGTCGCACAGCACGATGAGCGGGCAGCCATCTGCCCCGCCTCGCGCCTCGACGGCTCCCGTCAGCTCGCGAAGCTGCCGCTCGGCATCCTGGTAGCTGTTGAACGCTGGTCCTTCAAGCGCGACGACGCCCGGAAGCGCCAGCTTCGGATTGCGGTAATCGCGAAGCTCCTTCAACGGCTCCGGCACTTCCGTGCACAGCTCGCGAATCGGATCGCCGCAAGCCGCGAAGATGACCTTGCTGCCCGTATTCAAGCCTGTCCCCGAGTAATCCAGCGTGTCAATCGTCGTATTCGTCTGGAAATGGATATCGCGCTTCAGATCGATCCGTTCGAGCACGTGGCGGAGAAAATCCGCCTCATGATGCGTGCTGAGCTGATGATCCTCGGCAGCAATGAACAAATATTTGGCCAAGCTGAGCTGCCCGGTTCCCAGAATGCGGTTCGCGATCGTCAAGAGCTCGGCAGGCTGCTGCACGGCCGCGTAGGGGGTGTAGCGTTCGCTGCCGATCGCGAACAGCAGCGGATGCACGCCAGCCGCGTCCACGGCGTGCACTTCCTTGACGCCGGGCACCTCCTGCTTAACGGCATCGCCGGTCAACTCATGAATGAGCGCGCCGAATGCCGTATCCTCTTGCGGCGGACGACCGACGACGGTGAACGGCCAGATCGCGCCCTTCTTCGCGTACACCTTGTTCACGCGCATCATCGGAAAATCATGGATGAGGCTGTAATAGCCGAGGTGATCGCCGAACGGTCCCTCCGGCTTCGTCTCGCCCGCATGGATCTCGCCGGTAATGACGAAGTCGGCGTCGCGGCTGATGCAGAAGCCGTTGTCGTCGCTATAGCGGAACCGCCGGCCTGCCAGCAATCCGGCGAATGTCAACTCGCTTAACCCCTCAGGCAGAGGCATGACCGCTGACAACGTATGCGCCGGCGGTCCGCCGACGAAGATGCTGACCTTGAGCGGCTCTCCCTTGCGAGTCGCCTTATGCTGATGGATGCCGATCCCGCGATGAATCTGGTAATGCATGCCGATCTCCCGATCGGTCTTATAATCGTTCCCCGTCAATTGTACCCGGTACATCCCGAGATTGGCATTCATCAGTCCCGGCTTGTCCGGATCCTCCGTGAACACCTGAGGCAGCGTGATGAACGCGCCGCCGTCCATCGGCCAATGCTTGATGAGCGGCAGATCCCGGATCGCGATCTCCTCGAAGCCGGCTGCGCCTTTGCCTTGCTTGAGCGGGAGCGCCTTCGTCGCCGCGAGTGCCGCGCGGGCATTCGCGAACGGATGCTTCAGCGCCTTCATCGGATCGTTGCGAAGCGCGATCACGTTCTGCGTCGACTCCCACGTCGAGCGAAAAATAAACTTGCTTCTCTCGATCGTTCCGAATAAGTTCGAGACGGCGCGGAAGCGCGAGCCCTTGACATTCTCGAATAACAGCGCAGGCCCGCCTGCCTCGAATACGCGAAGATGAACCGCAGCCATCTCCAGGTGGGGGTCCACTTCCTCCTTGATGCGAATC
>JAEWJS010000188.1 GCA_023386495.1 Bacillota bacterium
AATACTTTTGCGGCCGACACGCCGCCGACGGTGCGCCAAGCGATCCGCAATGCAGGGCATATCGTCGTGACGAATCCGGATATGCTGCATTCGGCCATTTTGCCCCACCACACGAAATGGGTCAAGCTGTTCGAGAACGTCAACTATATCGTGCTCGACGAGCTGCACGCGTATCGCGGGGTGTTCGGCAGCCATGTGGCGAACGTCATTCGGCGGCTGAAACGGATCTGCCGCTTCTACGGCTCGAATCCGATTTTTATCTGCGCATCCGCCACGATCGACAATCCGGGCGAGCATGCCGAGCGTTTGATCGGCGAACCTGTACGAGTGATCGACAATAACGGTGCGCCTACGGGCGAGAAGCATTTTATATTCTACAATCCGCCTGTCGTGAATCAGCAGCTCGGCATTCGAAGGAGCAGCGTGCTCGAGACGCAGCGGCTCGCGGCCATGCTATTGAAGCAGGGCGTGCAGACGATCGTCTTTGCGCGGAGCCGCGTCCGCGTGGAGATTCTGCTCACTTACCTGCAGGATACAATCAAGAGCGAGCTCGGCACGCCTACGATTCGCGGCTATCGGGGCGGCTACCTGCCGAAGCTGCGGCGTGAGATCGAGCGCGGCCTGCGCAGCGGGGAGATCCGCGGTGTCGTCAGCACGAACGCGCTGGAGCTGGGCATCGACATCGGGCAACTGCAGGCGTGCGTCTTGAACGGCTATCCCGGAACGGTAGCGAGCACCTGGCAGCAGTCGGGCCGCGCCGGCCGGAGGCACGGGAGCGCCGTGACGTTCATGGTGGCGAGCAGCAACCCGCTTGACCAATACATGATCCAGAACCCGGATTTCTTCTTCAATCGGCCGCCTGAGCGCGCCTTGATTCATCCGGACAATCTCTTGATCTTGATCGATCATGTCAAATGCGCCGCCTACGAGCTGCCGTTCGAAGCGAACGAGCAGTTCGGCAGCGAATCGCTGCGCGACATGCTGGAGTTCCTGACGGAGGAGAAGGTGCTCCATCACGTCAAGGACCGGTGGTACTGGATGGAGCAGTCGTTCCCCGCGCACAACATCTCGCTTCGCTCCGCGGCACAGGAAAACTTCGTCATCGTGGACGTGACGAATGGCAATCGCGTGCTCGGCGAGGTCGACCGCTTCGGCGCGCCGACGCTGATCCACGAGGAAGCGATCTATCTGCATGAAGGGGTCCAGTACCAGGTGGAGAAGCTGGATTACCCCGAGAAAAAAGCGTACGTACGCGAGGTGGACGTCGATTACTTCACGGACGCTAGCCTTGCCGTCGAGCTGAAGGTGCTGCATGTGGACAAGGAGAGGCAGAGCGGCGAAATCGTGAGGCAGTACGGCGAGGTCACCGTGAATGCCAAACCGACGATATTCAAAAAAATCAAGCTTCGCACGCATGAGAATATCGGCTCCGGGCCGATCCATCTGCCAGAAGAGGAGCTGCATACGAGCGCGTACTGGTTCTCCTTCAGCGAAGAGGCTGCCGCGCGAAAGGGCACGAATGAGATGCAGTGCGCGCTGCTCGGCGTCGCGAACGTGCTGATTCACATCGCGCCGCTCTACCTGATGTGCGACCCGTTCGACATTCGGGTCTACCCGCAGGTGAAGGCGACGCATACGAAGCGTCCGACGATCTACTTCTATGACCGGTATCCCGGCGGCATCGGGCTGAGCGAGCGGTTGTTCGAGGTGCATGACGAGCTGCTGTGTAGAGCGCGCGAGCTGATCCGCAATTGCAGCTGTCTCAGCGGCTGTCCCGCATGCGTGGGGCCGATCGAGGAAGTCGGCCTGCTCGGCAAGACGCAAGCGCTGCAGCTCCTCGAGGAGACGGGAGGCGCGTCATGAGCGGCGGCATTCGCGAGAGGATGCGGCTCCTGCGCGGACAGGGGGCAAGCGAGCCGGGGTCTGTACCGGCCGGCAGCGATCATGAGGAAGTTTTGGAAACGGGGAGTAGTGTCGAGGAAGCGGGAGTTGGAGCTGCTCCTGATGCTGCAAGCGATGCCGATGCGAGCTTGCTCTCGCCGGAATGGGACGCGCTTCAGGTCACGCTGCGTGAGAACGATTATGGCGAGTATTTGCTAAGGCGCGTGACGTACCCGCTGGGGCATCGGCATGGCGACCATCGCCTGGCCGAGCTGGCGGAAGCGGCGCCTCATCTTGCGGCATTCCATGAGGGCGAGGCAGAGGCGCCGGTAATGGAACGGCTGCTGTTCCTCGATCTCGAGACGACGGGTCTGGGCGTAGGTACGGGCAACGTCCCGTTCATGACAGGCATCGGCTACGTAGAAGGCGGCAGCTTTGTCGTGGAGCAGGCGCTGATTCGACATCCTGCCGAGGAACGCGCGATGCTGGCCGATCTGAAAGAGCGCCTAGGCGTTCGCCCTTATCTCGTTACGTACAACGGGCGCACCTTCGATTGGCCGGTATTGGCCGGGCGCTATATTATGAACGGGCTCGGCCAATACGGCAGCGAACCCCGCCATCTCGACTTGCTGCATCCTTCGCGCAGCGTGTGGCGCAATACGCTCGCGTCATGCAAGCTCAGCCATGTCGAAGAGGAACGCCTCGGCATTCACCGCGTGGATGATTTGCCGGGCTCGCTGGCGCCGGCGATCTATTTTCGCTTCCTGAACGAAGGGCAGCCGGAGCTGCTGACAGGCGTCTTCCATCATAACGAGCTCGATATGCTGGCCCTCGCTTGCCTTGCCGTGAGGTTCGGACGCTTATTGGGCGGCGGTCTGGGGGATACTGTGCCCTATCCGACCGAACCGGAGGAGCTGCTGCGCACCGGCCTATGGCTGGAGAGGATGGGAAGGACAGCCGAAGCCGAGACGCTGTTCGCCCGGCTTGACGGCGCAGCGCCTGCCGTATCCTGGTGTCTGCCGCTGGCAGCGCGCGACAAGAAGTGTGGAAATTGGCAGCGGGCTGTGCTATTGTGGCAGAAGGCCGCCCATGCGGCGGAACAGACGTCAATACCGCACTATGAGGCGCATATCGAGCTCTCCATGTATTATGAGCATCGGGCCAAGGATATGGAGGCCGCCCTGCAATATGCCAGCCGCGCGCTGGATCAGGCGGTCCGCCGGGCGGGCTTCGCGCGACATGATGCGAAGAGCCGCGCGGAGCTTGCCGCGATCCAGAAGCGTCTCGAGCGTCTCAACAGGAAGGCCGGGAGGAACCATGCATGAATAATAGAGATCAACAAGTTCGATTCGCCGTCATCGGCTTCGGCAACATCGCCAAAACGCATATGACCGCACTGCGTGCGCTGCCGATCATCAAGCGGACGCCGCTGGTGCCGGTTCTCGATACATTGGTCACGCGCGATCCGGCGCGGCATGCCGCGCAGGCGGAGGCGATCGGCTTCCGCTCGGTCATAGCTTCCCCGGAAGAAGCGGCCGCGAGCGGGCTCGTCGACGCATTCGATATCTGCACGCCCAATGCACGGCATTATGAAGATGCAGAGCCCGCCTGGGCGCGCGGGATCGCCGTCTATTGCGAGAAGCCGCTCTCGGAAGCGTATGAGCGGTCCGAACTGCTGGTGGACAAGGCGAAACGCAACCCGCACGTTGTGTCGCAGCTGGCGTTCACGTTCCGCTACCACCCTGCGGTGATGCGGATCCGCGAAATCGTCGCGCAAGGCGTGGTCGGCGATATTCTGCAATGCAAAATTTCGTACCGCCGCTCCGGTTATTTAAGCCCGGAACGGCCGATCAGCTGGCGGCTTCAAAGCGGCATGTCCGGCGGAGGCGCAATCAGCGACCTCGGCGTGCACGTACTGGACATGCTCCGGCATTGGTTCGGCGAGCTTGAGCACGTAGATGGCCGCACGGCTATTCACGTCGCGCAGCGCAAGGACGCTTCCGGCAGCGGTTGGGCTGCCTCCGAAGTCGACGACTGGGCCCTGATGCATTATCGCACCCGATCCGGCGTGCAGGGCATCGCAGAGGTGTCGCGTATTGCGCTGGGATCCGACGCCTTCGATATCCAGATCGTCGGCTCGCGCGGCAGCATCACATGCGATCTAGAGCGGCATGCGATGCCGCAGGTGCATATCCTTGCAGGCGGCAGCGGCGCGCTGCCTGTGCCGGCGACGCTCGAGCTGCTGCCGGACGAGAAGGCTACGATGGGCTTTGCCGTCGACACGCATTTTGGCGCGCTGCATCACTTCATCCTGCGTCTCGCCGGCGATGACCGCCATGCCAGTCTGGTACCGACGTTCGAAGACGGCTTGATCGCCGAACGCTGGATCGAGCAGGTTCTGAAGCAGAATGCGACGGAGGGCGCTCGATGAGGGGCACAGGGGCACTGCTCATCGATCTGGACGGAACGCTGTATCATGGCGACCGCATGATCGAGGGAGCGGACGCGCTTATCCTGCAGCTGCGAGAAGCCGATATTCCGTATCTGTACGTCACGAACAATTCGACGGCCGCACCGGAGACGGTGGCGGCCCGCTTGAATGCGATGAGCATCCCTGCTGAGGCGAGCGATGTCTGCACGAGCGCGCAAGCCGCAGCCGATTATGCTGCGGCTCGGCATCCAGGGGCAAGAGTCATGGTCATCGGCGAGGCTGGTCTGCGGCAGGCGATAACAGATAGCGGGCTCGTCCTGTCGGACGAGCAGCCGGAGGTCGTCGTTCAAGGCTTGGACCGGTCGTTCTCTTACGACACGGCAGTGCAGGCCGTCGAAGCGATCCGGAGCGGTGCAGCCTTCATTCAGACGAATCCGGATCTGCTGCTGCCGACAGCGGACGGCTTCAGGCCCGGCGCAGGCTCGGTCGGCGCCATGCTCCAAGCCGCGTCGGGCGTCGCGCCGGTCGTGGTCGGCAAGCCGTCCTCGATTCTGATGGATTATGCGCTGCGACGGCTCGGAATATCCGCGGAGCAGGCCTTCGTCGTCGGCGACAATCTAGCGACCGATATCGCCGCCGGCGTCAGAGCCGGCTGCGCAACGGCGCTCGTGCTGACGGGGCTTACGAATGCCGGCAATTATGAGCAGCTGCGCAGCGCCGCAGGAGTCACGCCGGATCGGATCTTCGCGGACCTGGCCGAGCTCTCGGCGTACATAAGCGATACATACAGAGTGGGGTGAACGATGTGCCGGAATGGCCGGAGATGGAAAATTATCGCAGGCTGCTGTCCGAACGGATCGCGGGTGCGCGCATTATAGGCACGGAAGTGGAACGAGAGAAATCGATTAACGTCGAGCCAGCGCAATTCGACAGGGAATTGACGGGAACGTCGGTCTGGCATGTCGAGCAGCGCGGCAAGCATCTGATCTTTCATCTCGACAACGGGAGAAGGCTGCTGCTCCATCTCATGCTGGGCGGCATACTCGTCTTCGGTACGGATGAAGAGAAGCCTGACCGCAGCGTGCAGATCACGATACGGTTCCCGCATGGCAACTTGTATTTTATCGGGCTGCGGCTCGGTTACCTGCATCTGCTCACGGCCAAGGAAACCATCGCGAAGCTGGCCGAGCTTGGCCCTGAGCCGATGCGAATGGATGAAACGGCCTTCAAGCAACGGTTCGCGGGCAAGCGCGGCAAGCTAAAGACCGCCATGACCGATCAATCGGTCATCGCCGGCATCGGCAATTGCTATGCCGACGAGATTTGCTTCTCGGCCGGCGTGCTGCCGACGGCATCGATTCCGTCGCTGCGGCCGGAGACGTGGACGAAGCTCTACGGCGCCATGCGAGAGGTGCTGCACAACGCTGCAGATGCGGGCGGTTATATGGAGCTGCCGCTCTTCAAGGGCGATACGCTGACCGGCGGCTACAACAGCCGCTGCCTCGTATACGACCGCGAAGGGGAGGCCTGCTTGCGCTGCGGCGCACCGATCGTCAAGACGGAGTCCGCAGGACGCAAGGTGTTCTACTGCGCGAGCTGCCAGCATGAGTCCTGATCTTGGCGAATCGATCCGCGTAGGGAGCCATGTGAGCATCCGCCGCGGCTATAAGGAAGCGGCCGTCAGCGCGGCGGCGCTCGGCGGTAACGCCTATCAATATTTTCCGAAAAATCCGCGTTCGATCGGCATCAAGGCGTACGATGCTGCGGATGCCGCGCGCTGCAAGGCCTACTGCTTGGAGCATGGACTTGCATCGATCGCGCACGCGCCGTACCCCGTGAATCTGGCGGCGACCGACCCCGAGCAGCGTTCACGCACGGCACTATCGCTGCTCAATGATCTCGCTATCGCGGAAGATTGTGGCTCGATCGGGGTCGTCGTGCATTTTGGCATCTATAAGGGGCCGGATCTGCTCGAAGGATATCGCGGCATCATCGGGCTGCTCGATACGGTGCTGGAGCAGTGGAATGGCAGCGCGAAGCTGCTGATCGAGAATCAAGCCGGCGATCATGCCTTCATGGGAACGACGTTCGAGGAGCTTGTCCAGATCAGGAGCTTAAGCAGGCATGCCGGCCGCATCGGCTTCTGTCTGGATACCTGCCATCTGTTCGCGGCTGGCGGCTGGGACGGCTCGGATGAGGCGGCATGGACGGCCAAGGCGCGCGAGATCGGCTATTTTGACCAGTTGGCAGCGATACATCTGAACGATTCCGTCTACGGAAGCGGGGCGCGCAAGGACCGGCACGCGCCGGTAGGGCGCGGGATGATCGGCGCTGACGCGCTGCGGCGGCTGCTGGCGGTTCCGGAGATTCGGCGAACGCCGCTGGTGCTGGAGACGCCCGAATCGGACGGATTCGCGCACCGCGACCAAATTCGGCAGGTCCAAGCTTGGGCCAAGGAGGTCCGCGCATGATTCATGTCTATCTCGATGATTACCGGCCGCGGCCGGCGGGCTTCGTGCTCGCCCGGACGATCGAGGAATGCGTATTGCTGCTCGATTCGGAAGAGATCGATATTCTCTCGCTCGACTACGACCTCGGCTGGGGACAGCCGACAGGTCTCGAGATCGCCATGCACATCGTAGCGACGGGCCGCTATCCTCGCCGAATTTATCTGCACACGTCAAGCCCGTCCGGGCGCATGCAGATGTACGGCCTGCTCATGGAGCATGTGCCGCAGGATGTCATGCTGCACAACGGACCGATGCCGGATCGGCTCGTGCAGCAAATCGGAAGCAAGAACAGAGAAGCCGAATAGGCGAAACGCGAAGGCTGGTGAACCGGTACGAATGATTACCTTACATAATTTAGTGCTGCGAACGGAAGAACGCGTCATTCTGAACGGCGTGAATCTCGAGGTCCAGAAGGGCGAGCATTGGGTCATCTTGGGACGGAACGGCTCGGGCAAAACAACGATACTGGAAATGGTCACCGGCTATCAGTTCCCTTCGTCGGGAACGGTCGATGTACTCGGTCACCGTTACGGCCGCGTCGATATTCGCGAGGTGCGGAAGAAGATCGGCTACATCAGTCAAGCCGTCATCGAGAAGCTGTCGCTGAGCGATCCGGTGTGGGAGGTCGTGGCGACGGGCGAGTATGCCTATCTGCGCTTCTACCAGGAGATCGATCCGAATGTCATCGAGAAGGCACGCCGCATGTTGGCGGATATGGGCATCGGACATCTCGCTGACCAGCCGTTCGGCACGCTGTCGCAGGGCGAGCGGAAGAAGGCGACGCTGGCGC
>JAEWJS010000171.1 GCA_023386495.1 Bacillota bacterium
GTATCCGCCGAGGAACAGCGTCGTCGTCAGTCCCGCGATCGCGAAGACGTACACGTATTCCGCAAGCATGAAGAAGGCGAATCGGAAGCCGCTGTACTCGACGTGATAGCCGGCAACAAGCTCCGACTCCGCTTCCGGCAAGTCGAACGGCGTCCGGTTGAGCTCCGATACGGCCGCGATGATGAAGACGCAGAAGCCGATAATCTGCGGCAGGAAGTTCCATTCCCAGAACCAATTGCCTTGCGCTTCGGCAATATTGCGCAGGCTCATGCTGCCGGTCAGCATGACCGTGCCGACGATCGAGATGACGAGCGGCACTTCATAGCTGATCATCTGCGCGGCAGACCGCATGCCGCCGAGCAGCGCGTATTTGTTATTCGAAGCCCAGCCGCCGAGCACGATCGCGATCGTGCTGATGCCGGACAGCGCCACGTAGTAGAGCACGCCGACATTCAGGTCCGCGAAGAACCAATTGCGCGTGAACGGAATAACAGCCAACACGGCGAAAGCCGGCGCGTAGCAGAGCGCTGGCGCGAGGATGAACAAAATTTTGTCCGCGCGCTTCGGAATGGTATCTTCCTTGATCAGCAGCTTGGTAACGTCCGCTACCGACTGCAGCAGTCCGAGCGGTCCGGTCCGGTTCGGGCCGATCCGCAGCTGCATCCAGCCGATGACCTTCCGTTCGAAATAGATGGCATAGGTAACGAAACCGAGTACGAGGAGCAGCAGCAGTACGGCAAGCGCGACGAAAATCAGCACATTGCCCCACGTCAGCTGTTCCAAGAGCAGATCCGCCATTTATGCATCGACCTCCCCGACGACAATATCGATGCCGCCCAGAATCGTGATCAAGTTCGTCATCGTCTCGCCGACGAGCAGCTTCGGCAGAATCTGCAGATTGACGAACGACGGACGGCGGAACTTGATCCGGTAAGGCTCTGCCTTGCCCTTCGATACGATGTGGCAGCCGATCTCGCCGCGCGGCGACTCGATGCGCACGTACGTCTCGCCGGCCGGCGGCCGAATGGCGCGCGGCACCTTGCCCATCGTCTCGCCTTCGGACGGGAACTGCTCGACGGCCTGCTTCAGGATGCGCAGGCTCTGACGAATCTCCTCGAGCCGGATCAAGTACCGGTCATAGCAATCGCCGGTCTTGCCGAGCGGAACGTCGAACTCGAATCGGTTGTACAAGCTGTACGGCTCTGCCTTGCGCAGGTCCCAATCGACGCCCGTGCAGCGCAGATTCGCGCCGGACAGGCCGTAGTCGATCGCGGTCTGCGCATCGTATTGGCCGATGCCCTTGATCCGCGCGAGGAAAATTTCGTTGCCGCTGACCAGGTTGTTGTACTCGTCGAGCTTCTTCTCCATATACGGAATGAAGTCCCGCACCTTGTCGATCCAGCCGACAGGCGCGTCCCACTTCACGCCGCCCACGCGCATGTAGTTATAAGTCAGCCTTGCGCCGCACAGCTCGTTGAACAGGTCGATGATGATCTCGCGGTCGCGGAACGCGTACAGGAACGGGCTCATCGCGCCGATGTCGAGCAGGTAAGTGCCCCACCAGACCAAATGGCTCGCGACGCGCTGCAGCTCCATGACGATGAGCCGCATAAACTCGGCGCGCTCGGGCACCTCGAGACCCATCATGGTCTCGACGGCGTGCACGAGCACGTAATTGTTCGTCATCGCGGACACGTAATCCATGCGGTCCGTGTACGGGATGATCTGGGTATAGTTCAAGTTCTCGGCCAGCTTCTCGGTCCCGCGGTGCAGATAGCCCATGACGGGGATCGCTTCCTTGATGACCTCGCCGTCCAGCTTCACGATAATGCGAAAAACGCCGTGCGTGCTAGGATGCTGAGGACCTACGTTAAGCAGCAGTTCTTCGGTACGGATCACGTCGTCTTACACCTCCGGATCGAGCGGTACGTAGTCTTTGCGCAGCGGATGGCCGACCCAATCGTCCGGCATCATGATGCGCCGCATATCCGGGTGACCGGGAAAATCAATGCCCAGCAGGTCGTAAATTTCGCGTTCGTTCCAGTTGGCGGTCGGCCAGATCGGCGTCGCCGACGGGACGGATGACGCTTCGCGGTCCGTGCGAACCTTGATCGCGTATTCGCGCTTCGTCTCGAGCGCGATCATGTGATACACGACTTCGAGATGCGTCTCGTAATCGACGCCGGATACGTTGCGCAGGTAGTTGCAGCGCAGCTTATCATGCGTCCGCAGCAGGTCGGCCGCTGCCGTCCAATGCTCCGCCTTCACGACGATCGTGGGCATGTCGCCGCTCAGCTCGTTGATCGACGCCTCAACTACGGCGTCTGCGTGCACGAGCGTCTTGAGCAGCTCGACCGCCTCGTCGAGCATCGGCTGCTTCGGGGACGGCGGCTTCGGCTCCGCAGGAGCCCCCGCGTCGCCGCCGCCTTCCGCAGCCGCCTTGGCCGCTGCGCGCGCGGCCCTTGCCTCCGCGGCCGCCTTGATCTTGGCGGCCTTCTCCGGGTCCACGTCCGCGGCGGGCGCTCCCGCACCCGCTTCGCCGCTTCCGCCGGCCTCGGCGGCTGCC
>JAEWJS010000182.1 GCA_023386495.1 Bacillota bacterium
ATATCGACTTCCATGAGATCGGCCAGCTGCTGCAGCTCCGCGACCTGATCCTGCGCGAGTGCCTTCGTCGGGAACATATATAAGGCGCGTCCGCTCTCGTTCTCGAGCAGCGATTGCAGGACGGGCAAATTGTAGCACATCGTCTTGCCCGAGGCCGTCGGCGTCACCGCGACGATATGATTCCCGCTCCGTACGGCCCCGTAAGCGTCCGCTTGATGCGTGAATAACCGTTCGATCCCCTTCGTGCGAAGCGCTTCCGCAAGCTTCGGATGAATCTCGGAAGGCATCGGCGCCGTGCGCGCTTCGCGCGGCGGGATCGTACGCCAGTGCGTGACATTCTCCATGATCTGCGGCTGCGTGCGCAGGAAGGCAAGCCAATCCTCTAAGCTGTCTGCCCTGCCGGTCCATCGATTCATGCGTATCTCTCCTCGTCGATCGCCAGCCATGCCGGCTGCATCGATATATACGCATTATTTTACAGAATATATGTTCGTGCCGCAATCCTATACGTACGGAGGCTCCCATGACTTTTTCTGCCATCCCTCGAAGTCCATGCGTTCCAAGTGCCTGTCCGCATATTCGCATCGAACGGGAGCATCCTATAGGGCGGAGCAGACGTCTCCGAGCGACAGCGGCATCGCCCCATACCACGATAACGAAGGATGTGTGAAGCATGGCTAAACCGGACAATCGCGCTGATAACGTAGAGCATCTGCAGAAGGCGGTACAGAACACGCTGGAGAACTTGCATGAGGCCGAGGACTATCTGTCTGAACATGCGGATGAGATCGGTTCGACGGAGCTGAACCAGATCCGTTCCAAGAACGAACGCCGTCGCGAGAGCATTCAAGGCTTCCGCGAGGAGATCAAGGACGAAGCGCACGACCACTAAGTTCAGCCTAGGAGAGAGAGCCCCCGCCTGCAGCTCGCAAGCCGCAGCGCGGGGGCTCTCTTCATGTCGATAATTGCCTTGGAATGCGAAACCGCAACAGATCGAAGGCGGCAATCGTCGGAGGGAAAATCGCTTGCGCCTCCTGCTCCAAGCGTGCCGCATCCTCCGCCCTGTAGCGTGTGCTGAAATGCGTCAGGACGAGCCTTCGCGCACCCGCTCGCTTCGCGGCATCCGCCGCATGGATCGTCGTGCTATGGCCGTATTCGATCGCCTTGTCCGACAGCTCCGCTTCAAAAGTCGCCTCATGCACCAACACGTCCGCATCCTTAGCCAGCCGTATCGCATTGTCGCATGGAGCCGTATCGCCCAGTATCGTAACGATACGTCCTGGCAGCTCCGGCCCGGTTACGTTGCTCGCCCGCACCGTGGTTCCATCCGCGAGCCGGACATCCAGCCCTTGCTTCAACTGGCCGTATATCGGCCCGGGCGCAATGCCAAGCGCCTCTAGCTTGCTCACATCCAGCTTGCCGGGCTTCGGTTTCTCCGTGATCCGATAGCCGAAGCAAGCGATACGATGCGACATCTCAGCAGCCTCAACCGTGCAATAATCGTCCTCCAGCACGACACCAGGCGCATCGATCTCATGAATATGGAGCGCATAGCCGAGATTCGTCTCCGTAAGTCGCAGGCAGTTCATCACGAGCTCCCGAATGCCGGGCGGCCCATACAGCAGGACGGGCTCAGTCCCCCCTGCAAAAGCTCTGCTGCTGAGCAACCCGGGCAAACCGAACGTATGATCACCGTGCAGGTGCGTCACAAAAATTTTATCCACGCCATTGAGCTTTAGAGAGGTCTGCATCAGTTGATGCTGCGTCCCCTCGCCGCAATCGAACAACCACACGCTTCCATGTTGGGGCGGCAGCCGAAGCGCGATCCCGGTCACGTTCCGCCCCTTCATCGGACGCCCTGCACCAGTACCAAGAAAAGTGATTTCCACCTCCACACCTCCGTTTGAATAGTGTGATCCAACTCGCATGCCGCTACGCTTTTGGAGATGAAAATCTCGCCCCGCACGCATGCCCAAGGTAGATTCTGCCGTTAGGCATCACTCCCTCCGCCCCCTCTGTCCCCTTTCGACCATTATCCCGTCCAATCAGAATGGTTACATGGCACTATCTCATCGCAACCTTCTAACCACTATCCCCTCTACTCAGAAAAAGGTGCCCACCTATACTCTCGTGCTAGCGCCCCTTAATCTCCACAAAAATTTCCATAAACTCGTTGATATCGGAACGTATGTTTGGTATGATGAAGTAAGAACAAATGTTCCAATCCAGGTGGTGTAGTGATGACGCATGAGGTCCAACAAAGTGATGCAGAGATGGAGCTTCAAGCCGTTAATAGGCTTTTTCGGTTAAAGTGGCCCAATGGTTTCGTATGTCCGCGCTGCGGCTACGGCCGTTGCTACACCACTCGGACCCGGAGGCATCCGATATTCGAATGTGTCGATTGCCGGCATCAGACATCCTTGATCGTAGGAACCATTATGGAGGGCAGCCGAACGCCGCTGGCCAAATGGTTCATCGCAATCGATCTCGTCGCGCGTCTCTCGACGGGCACTACTGCAGTTGAGCTGTCCCGAACCATTCAAGTCACTTATAAGACGGCATGGCTCATGCTTCACAAGATCCGGCACGCATTGGGTCAGTTCGAAGATCGGCAGCAATTAACTGGTACAGTGCACATGAACAATGGAAAATATGGCCACCCCCACAATCCGACCGTTTACCGCCATCCTGCGGAGCACCCTTTGATCGCCGCGGTTTCGCTGTCTGAGCATGGCGAAGTTCTGCAATTGAAGATCAAGACGGTTGAGGATCAGCATTGCGACGGCAATTACCCGCTGAACCGCGCTCGCGAAGCTTTCGCGCTGCAGTTCATTGATCAGCAAGCCTATATACTCGGGCGAAAAAGCAGCTACACCGCCAACAAACAGCCGTTAATCCGACAGATATGCGGACAGGCCGGCAGATGGTTGAACGCAACGTTTCATGGCCTCGGCGGCAAACATTTGAATGCGTACTTGGATGAGTATTGCTGCAGGCTGAACCTCGCTGCCGCTTCACAGGATTCACTATTCGAACGAATTGCGGCGATTAGCGTGCGCTTCTCTCGGATCACATATGCTTCGCTCGTGAACAAGAAGTACGCTCGCGTATTCCCTCCAGAATACTATATTGCGAGGAATCGAAATCGTTATACGTCCTTTTCCTTCAGCCAATATGAACTTAACCCACGCGAAACAACGTATATGCTTGCCTGACCACCACAACTTTTCAGGTTTTCGATTCCTTTGTTTTCAACAATCCGAATACAATTTTAACGGTTACGATGCCCTCCTATTCGAGGTTCACGTATTGGGAGGTTCAGCTAATTCGAAATTTTCCTACTATGGGGCTCTCATTCTTGAGGTTCTCATTCTTGAGGTTCTCATTCTTGAGGTTCTCTATTTCGAAGTTCTCCAATTTCAGGATATGCTATTCGGAGTTTTCTTTTTTCGAGGTTCTCGATCGCGGGTTTTCTATTTCAGGTGTGTATTCGAAGTTTCTTATTTCGGGGTTATCTTATTCAAGATTATCTTATTTCGAAGTTATCAATTTGACCCTAATTGCAGTGCCCGTGGTTTTTCTGAGCCGATGGGATAGTGGTTAGAAGGAAGTGAGACAGGGCATTAAAGTCGTGGCATTACAGTCATGGCGATACTGTCAGTCATGGCGATACAGTCGAGAACCGTTGGAACGCTCACGCAAAAAAGCAGCCCCGATCCATGAAGGAGCGAGGCTGCAGCCATACGGTGATTATGCTTTGTCTACGTTGAAGTAATTGGCTTCCGGATGCGCGAAGACCATGGCGGATACCGAGGCCTCAGGCTCCATCATGAAGCCTTCCGTCAATTCGACGCCGATATCCTGCGGCTTCATCAGGTCGAATAGCAGCTCTTGATCCTCCAGGTTCGGACACGCCGGGTAGCCGAACGACACGCGGATACCTTGATAGCGAGCGCCGAGGCGCTGCTTCATCGTCATCTCCGTCGGATCCGGGAAGCCCCAGACGTCGCGCATCATATGGTGCACGCGCTCTGCCAGTGCCTCAGCCGTCTCCAGCGCCACAGCCTGCAGCGCATGCGAGCGCAGGTAATCGCCGTTGTCCTTAAGCTCCGTTGCCCGTTCGCGCACGCCTTGTCCCGCCGTGACAACGAGGAATCCGACGTAGTCCATGACGCCGCTATCGACCGACTTTAAGTAGTCCGCCAAGCACAGATACGGCTCTACCTGCTGACGAGGGAATGTGAATCGCTTGATTTCCTTCGTGTGGTCAGCTGCATCATAGATGATGATGTCATTGCCTGAGGACTGCGCCGGGAAGAAACGATACATCGCGTTGGCATGCAAAGTTCCCATCGTCTGCGCCTCTTGCAAAATGCCGTCAACCGTCTCTTTCAGCTGCACAGTCTTCTCGTGACCCGCCGCCAGCAATTCTTCTACCTTGCCGCGTACCCCGAGATGATGGCCCAGCAGCATTTGCATATTGATATACGGGATGATATGCCCGATCGGCACCTCGCGCAGCACATGCCGCTCCAGATCCGGCGGCAGATAGACCGGCGCGTCCTTCGATATATTCGAGCGTACCGCTCGGGTCAGTGTCGGCAGCGGTTTGCTCTCCTCCGCTTCCGCATAGCCCGAAGCTTTCAATGCTTGCAGTTCTTCTTCCATCCGGCTGCGATGCCCGGGATCCATCAGCTTGTTGGCAATGTCGAGTCCATCCATCGCGTCTTTGGCATAGAGGACAAGTCCATCGTATTCCGGACTGATCCGGTTCTTCGTGAATTTGCGGGTCAATGCCGCTCCGCCTACCAGTATTGGCGCATCAATGCCGGCATTCCGTAAATCCTGTGCCGTAATGACCATCTGTTGGGCCGATTTAACGAGCAAGCCAGACAAGCCAATCGCATCGGCCTTGTGCTCCCGGTAGGCCTGGATCAATACTTCCGGCGGTACCTTGATCCCGAGGTTCACGATCTCGTAGCCATTGTTCGACAGGATGATCTCGACCAGGTTTTTGCCGATATCATGCACGTCGCCCTTGACGGTTGCGAGCAGGATGCGGCCTTTCACCGACGTCTCCGACTTCTCCATGAACGGCTCCAGATAGGACACGGATGCCTTCATGACCTCTGCGCTCTGAAGAACCTCTGCGACGATCAGCTCGTTGTTGTTGAACAAGCGGCCGACTTCTTCCATCCCGCGCATGAGCGGTCCGTTAATGATTTCGAGCGGCGAGTACTTGTTCCGTGCCTCATCCAGATCGGGAATGAGTCCTTCTTTGGTTCCTTCTACGACATAAGCTGCCAACCGCTCTTCAAGCGAAAGGTTCGACACCTTCTCTGTCTTCTCAACCTTCTTATTCCGGAAAGCCGCCACGAACGCGGCCAGCGTCTCATCATTCGTCTCATAGATCAACGCTTCCGCGAGGCGGCGTTCATGCTCCGGTATGGAGGCATAGCGCTCAAGCTTCTCCGTGTTGACGATCGCGTAGTCCAGTCCGGCCTTGGTACATTCGTAGAGGAAGACGGAGTTCAGCACTTCGCGTCCTGCCTCAGGCAAGCCGAACGAAACGTTACTGATGCCGAGTATCGTCTGGCAAGCCGGAAGCGCTTCTTTGATCAACCGAATGCCTTCGATCGTCTCCTTGGCAGAGCCGATATACTGCTCATCGCCGGTACCGACCGGGAATACGAGCGGGTCAAAAATAATATCTTCCGGCTTCATGCCGTACTTATTCACGAGCAAGTCATGCGAACGGCGCGCAACCTCAAGCTTGCCCTCGCGGGTAATCGCTTGACCAGTCTCGTCGATGGTCCCGACGACAGCCGCCGCGCCATAACGGTGAATCAGCGGCACGACATGCTCGAATTTTTCTTCGCCATCTTCAAGGTTAATGGAGTTAATAATCGCTTTCCCTTGCGAGTATTTCAGCGACAGCTCGATTACCTTCGGATCGGTCGTGTCGATGACCAGCGGCACCTTCACCTTCTTAACGACCAGCTCCAGGAATTGCTTCATGTCCGTCGTCTCGTCACGGTCAGGGTCCTGCAAGCAGACGTCGATGACATGCGCGCCGTTCTTCACTTGCGCCCGTGCAATCTCGGCCGCTTCCTCATACTTGCCTTCCCGGATCAGACGCTTGAACTTCCGCGAACCGAGCACGTTCGTCCGTTCGCCAACCATATACGGACGATTCTCGGATTCGATGTACACCGTCTCGATGCCGGAAACCGCCGGCGGATGTTCGCCGACCGCGCCGCGCGGCGGATAGGCCGACAATGTATCCGCGAGCGCGCGAATATGCGCCGGCGTCGTGCCGCAGCAGCCGCCCGCAATGTTCAGCCAGCCTTGCTGCGCAAAGCCTTCCATCTTCTTGGCCAGCGATTCCGGCGATTCGTGGTAGTGCCCGTTCTCGTCCGGCAACCCGGCATTCGGGTAACAGCTGACAGCCGAACGCGCAATTTCCGACAAGCTTCTGATATGATCCCGCATAAATTCAGGTCCAGTCGCACAGTTCAATCCGACGGAGATCGGCTCGAGATGCTCGAGCGAGATGTAGAACGATTCGATGTTCTGTCCGGCCAGCGTCGTTCCCATCGGTTCGATCGTACCCGAAATCATGATCGGCAGCTTCTTGCCGACCGTATCGAACGCCTTGCGAATACCGATGCTGCCCGCCTTCACGTTGAGCGCGTCTTGCGACGTCTCCAGCAGCATAGCATCGACGCCGCCTTCAATCAACGCGACCGCTTGCTCATAGTAGCTGTCGACCAGCTGATCGAATGTGACGCCCCCCGTTACCGAGAGGGTCTTCGTCGTCGGACCCATTGCGCCGGCAACGTAACGCGGCTTATCCGGCGTCGAGAATTTATCCGCAGCCCGTCTTGCGATCTGCGCCGCTGCCAGGTTGATCTCGCGTGCTTTCTCCGGAATGTCGTATTCCGCCAGCACGACACTCGCACCGCCGAACGTATTCGTCTCAATGATGTCTGCGCCTGCTTCGAAATAAGCTTCATGTATCTTCTGAATGACGTCCGGACGCGTGAGTACGAGCATTTCGTTGCACCCGTCGAGCTCTTCCCCGCCAAAATCTTCTGCCGTCAAATTCTCCTGCTGCAGCATCGTACCCATGGCGCCGTCCAAGATCAGGATGCGCTGCTTCATTGCCTCTTGCAAACTCAATTTCTTCATCACGCATTTGCACCCCTCGACAAAAAAAATCATTAACCCTTAGTCTATCAGAATCCCGCTCACGTGAAAAGCGTTCGCCAGTCGACAGTGCGCGCGCGATGATCTATAATGAAAGCGACCGTGTGAAATTCATATAGGAAAAGAGGGATTACGTTGGCTGAAATCCGCATCCGCAATACCGATCAACGCATCTCGGGCGAAGAGAACGTACGCGAATTTTTGAACAACCAAGAAGTGCTGTACGAGCATTGGGACGCTTCCAAGCTGCCGCAGGAGCTTCAGAATAAATTCGTGCTGTCCGATGACGAGAAAGCGCAAATTCTCGCCACCTTCGACACCGAAATTCGCGACCTCGCAGAGCGCCGCGGCTACCGGACGTGGGATCTGATCTCGCTGTCCGACGCAACGCCGAACCTGGATGAGCTGCTTAAGAAGTTCGAGTCCGTGCACACGCACACCGAGGACGAAGTACGCGCCATCACGGCCGGCCGCGGCATCTTCATCATCAAGGGAACCGACGATGTCGGCTACTTCGACGTCGAGCTCGAAGCCGGCGACGTCATCTCCGTACCGGAGCATAAACCGCACTTCTTCACGCTGATGGAGAATCGCCAGATCGTCGCTGTTCGCCTCTTCATCGAGACGGAAGGGTGGATCGCCCACCCGTTCGCCGACCCGGCTTTCGCTAACAAAGCCTAATGCAGCCTAATAGGAGAGCCCGCCTTCATCCCTTGAAGGCGGGCTCTTCTTCGATTAGACGAGCAGCGGCAGAAGCTCCTGCAGATGCTTGATCTCGTATTTCGGCACGATCTCGTCCGAGCGTACCGCTCCATGGCGATTAATCCAGACGGAGTCCATGCCGATCGTATTGGCGCCAAGAATGTCGGTGGTCAGCTTGTCCCCCACCATCACGGCATGCTCCGGTTCGATGCCGAGCAATCCAAGCGCATGACTGAAGATCGATGCGGCTGGCTTGCCTTGGCCGAACTCGCCGGAGATGACGATATGGTCGAAATACGGTGCGAGCGTCGGCACGCCTGCCAGCTTCTCCCGCTGCAAATCCGGCGAGCCGTTCGTAAGCAGCAGAAGCTTGTACTTGCCTTTCAACTGATCCAGCACCTCGAAGGTCTCCTCATAAGTAAGCGGGCGCGATCGACGTTCTGCAGGGAACTTCTCTGCGAGCTCCGCTCCGAGCGCAGCATCCTCAACGCCGAGCGCACGCAGTCCGCGCGTCCACGATTCACGCCGGTACTCAGGCGCAAGCGCCTCGAGCTTGCGGAATTCGGCTTGCTCACCTTCGCGGAAGTTCGCCCACAATCCCTCGAACGGATTAATGCCGATCATCTTGGTGAACGGGAATGTCTCGTAGGATTCGTAGAGCGTACGCGCTTCCTTGCGCACAGCTTCTTCAAGCTTCACGTAATCCACGCCCGTTTTCTCGGCTGCATACTTGCACGTGACTTCGAATGCTTCTAAGACGCTGCGTTCATCCCATAGCAGCGTGTCGTCCAAATCGAATAGTACCGCTTGTTTCGCCATTTCGTCTCCGTCTCTCCCTATCCCCTATTTCGTTCTCATCTCGAATTTTACATTGTTCGCTTGCGCAAATTCCTGCAGACGGGCTGCCATTTGATCGATCGGATAGCGATTCAGCACCCGGGAGAACACCCAGTTGGCCCCTTTCACCTGTTCGACCACGATATAACCCGGCGATACGACAATCTGCTTGATGCCGCTCGGCTGCAGCATTTTATCGCCTGTCATTTTGCGCGTGCCGATGTAGTCCTTCGCCACATTCAGATAGGGGCGCCTGAAATAGAACAGCGTCGCGAGCAGCACATAGCTCACGATGGTAACCCAGAACATCGGCGATTCCCAAGCGTTAATCGCGTTCGGATCCTCGGTAGGAATCGTTACCATATAAGCGTAGAATAACGTGAACAGGAGCAGGAATGCCGGCCATATGTAATTCCTGCCGCGAAACCTGTCAATCTTCGCGCCAGGCGATGTGAAGGATTCCAGCCCCAACTTCTTGCGCTGCTTGTTAATAACCGTAGAGTTTTTGCGAACCTTGCGCTCCCATGAGCGTGACATCGTTGTTCCTCCCTATTGTCCTATCTTGAGGCCAAGCAACTCAATGCTTCTTGCCGTCCTCTTCTTCATCTGCCCATTTAATCGTATCGAGCTGATCCCTGAAGTTCCGGCGGAACTGGGCGAGGTATTTTTGCCGCAGCTCATCGCGTTCTACCTGCTCTTCCGGCGTCAATCCGACCGACTTGTTTTTGCGTGACAGTTCATTGATTCTGGCGACCAATTCTTCCATTCTGACTCCTCCTTTGCCGCCTCTGTGCAGTCCATCTCTTACTTTGACATTTTCGCTTCATGGTTGTCAAGGCAACGCAAAAAGGTCGCGCATGACCGGCAATTGCCGACGATGCACAACCTATATTATCATCGCTAGACTACTTATCTATTACAGCAGGATTATGGGATCGGAATGATAAGCGTCTGGCCAGCTTGCAGCGAGCTGCCGGTTAAATTGTTACGCTTCTTGATCGAATAGACGATCTTGCGAATGTCAGATCCTTCCGTTGCATACTCGGCCGCAATCGCCCATAGCGTATCACCGGAAGAGACGATCATCGTAGTCTCCACTACGGACGCCGGTTCCGGCGTCGTGACCGATGCGACGGATTGCATGATTGCGAAACCGCTGAAGAGCAATAGCGAAATCAGGATAACGAATGCGTATTTCAAGGATCTAGATGCCGTGCGAGCCTTCGCAGCTGCATTCGATGACCGTACGCCATGCTTCGTACGGTTACCACCCTTATGAATCGAAACGTAATTCTGACAACCTGCCACGTATTGCATCCCCAACACCCCAAACGTTTGTTCTACTCTTGCTGAACTTAATATAGCACGAACACTTGTTTGCGGTCAACACATTTTGGAACATTTGTTCGCAAATCATTCCGTTCGCATGCGAACCTGTGTTTTTGAGAACTTATGTTTGTACGAACTCGGGTTCTGTGTTATAATTTGTCACAACAATGATTGATGGAGTGATGAAGGTGTCCAAGATTTCGAACCGGCAACAGGCCATCCTGGAATTTATTAAGAACGAAGTCCGAGAGAAGGGCTACCCGCCTTCCGTTCGCGAGATCGGCGAGGCCGTAGGTCTCGCATCCAGTTCCACGGTGCATGGCCATCTAGACCGGCTGGAGAAGAAGGGCATGATCCGCCGCGACCCGACGAAGCCGCGCGCGATCGAGATCCTGGACAACGACGAGTCGAACGGCGAGGTTCATTTTCCGCTGGCGGTATCCCGCGTACCGATCGTGGGCAAGGTCACGGCCGGCATTCCGATCACGGCGACGGAGAACATCGAAGAGTACTTCCCTCTACCGTCGCACTTCGTCGGCGACAACCAAGTGTTCATGCTCAACGTCATCGGCGAGAGCATGATCGAGGCGGGCATCCACGACGGCGATTACGTCATCGTTCGCCAGCAGCAGACGGCCATGAACGGCGACATTGTCGTAGCGATGACGGACGAAGACGAAGCGACGGTCAAAACGTTCTACAAGGAACGCGACCACATTCGCCTCCAGCCGGAGAATCCGACGATGGAGCCGATCCGTCTGAAGCATGTGACGATTCTCGGCAAGGTCATCGGCTTGTTCCGCGACATTACTTGATTGATTTTGCGGTCCCCAGTACATAAAGAGTCGCCAACCCAACCGGGCTGGCGACTCTTTGTTATAGTGTTCCACACAAATATTGTGTTCGTTCAAAAGGACCGGTTGTCGCTACCTTCGAAGGTTGGACGATGGTAGAAATTGAGGAGCGCAGTGTAGTCTAAGCTACATGAGCACCGGAAATTTCGCCAGCGTTCAAGATTCGATGTCGAGTACGCTTCGGAGCGTTACCTCGTGATCACAATCGGTCAATTAGTAATGCGTTAAGTATTGATCGCGCTCCCACTGATGCACTTGCGTGCGGTACATATCCCACTCGATCTCCTTGAGCTCGTAGAAATGAGCCAATGCGTGATCGCCGAGCGCTTCGCACATCACTTCGTCGCGGATCAGCTCGTCGAGCGCTTCCTTCAGGTTCCAAGGCAATACCGGAATCCCTTCTTCGATCCGCTCTTCTTCCGTCATGATGTAGATGTTGCGGTCCGTCGGAGCCGGCAGTCTGGTCTTGTTCTTAATGCCGTCCAGACCGGCCTTCAACATAACAGCAAGCGCCAAGTACGGGTTAGCGGCCGGATCCGGGTTACGAACCTCGATCCGAGTGCTGAGTCCGCGCGATGCCGGGATCCGAATCATCGGGCTGCGGTTGCTCGCCGACCATGCTACGTATACAGGCGCTTCATAGCCAGGCACGAGCCGTTTGTACGAGTTGACCGTCGGGTTCGTAATCGCGGCGAATGCGCGAGCATGCTGCAGGACGCCTGCCATGTACTGGCGTGCCACGTCGCTCAGGCCGAGCTTATCGTTCTCGTCATAGAACGCGTTCTCGCTCCCGCGGAACAGCGATTGGTGGCAGTGCATACCTGAGCCGTTCACGCCGAACAGCGGCTTCGGCATGAAGGTTGCATGCAAGCCATGCTCGCGGGCGATTGTTTTCACGACGAGCTTGAAGGTCTGAATCTGGTCGGCGGCGCTGATCGCGTCCGCATATTTGAAATCGATCTCGTGTTGACCCGGCGCGACCTCATGGTGCGAAGCCTCGATCTCGAAGCCCATCTCCTCGAGCGTCAAGACGATCTCGCGGCGGCAGTTCTCGCCGAGGTCCATCGGAGCCAAGTCGAAGTAGCCGCCTTGGTCGTTCAGTTCCATCGTCGGCTCGCCCTTGTCGTCCGTCTTGAACAGGAAGAACTCCGGCTCCGGGCCGACATTCATGTCGGTAAAGCCCATCTCTTCGGCTTCCTTCAGCGCACGCTTGAGAATGCCGCGCGGGTCTCCTGCGAACGGCGTGCCGTCCGGCATGTAGATATCGCAGATCAGGCGTGCGACGCGGTCTGTCGTCACCCACGGGAACACGACCCAAGTGGACAGGTCCGGGTACAGGTACATATCCGATTCTTCGATCCGCACATAACCTTCGATCGAGGAGCCGTCGAACATCATCTTGTTGTCCAGCGCTTTCTCAAGCTGGCTTACGGGAATTTCCACGTTCTTGATCGATCCGAGCAGGTCGGTGAACTGAAGCCGGATGAACCGGACGTTCTGTTCCTTGGCAATACGCTTGATATCCTCTTTCGTATAACTCACGGTTATCTCTCCTCCTTATTTTACATCAAACCGATTGTCAGCGCCGAGAAGGTTGGACGATGGTAGCAATTGAGGAGCGGAGCGTAGGCAGACCTACGTGAGCACCGGAAATTGCGCCAGCGTTCAAGATTCGACGTCGAGTAAGCTCCGAAGCACCTGCTTCGCGATCACAATCGGTTTAAGGTTTTTTGCTATAGAAACGGGATAACTGCCCTTGTATCATCGAAGCCTGCCCCGGTCTCTTCTCTAGCAATTGCTGCTTCAACAGCCGGTGGAGCTGCATATCCGACAATTCTCTTCGCGTATTCTCAGTCTGCTCCGTAATGACGGTCGCCTCCTCGGACTCCTTGGATACCGGATTCATCACTTGCTTGATCCCCGCGATGTTCACGCCCTTCTCGATGAGCGATTTGATCTCGAGAAGCCGCTCTACGTCATTGAACGAGAATAACCGCTGGTTGCCGGCCGTGCGTGCCGGTACAATCAATTCGTGCTGCTCGTAATACCGGATTTGCCGAGCCGTCAAATCCGTCAGCTTCATGACGATCCCGATCGGGAACAGCGCCATATTCCTGCGTATTTCGTCGCCCATGCCGCATCAACCTTCCAATTCTTGTGATATGGGATCATTGTACCCGCACCACGCAAACATGTCAAGGTGTGTAAGGTTTGGTCACAATCATGCCGCGCTCTTCCATCCGTGCAAGCGCCGTATATACCCCATACTTAACATGAGCATAGGTAAGGCCGCCTTGCATGTACGCAATATAGGGTTCGCGGAGCGGAGCGTCGGCGGACAGCTCCAGCGAGCCGCCTTGGATGAACGTTCCTGCCGCCATGATGACGGGATGCTCGTAGCCGGGCATGTCCCATGGTTCTGGCACCACATGGGAATCCACGGCTGCCGCCTGCTGAATTCCTTGCACGAAGGCGACCAGATGATCCGCCGAACCGAAGCGGATCGCTTGAATCAAGTCCGTGCGGGATGCGTCCCACGCCGGCTGCGTATCGAAGCCGAGTTCGGCGAACAACGCGGCAGCGAACACGCTGCCCTTCAACGCTTGTCCAACCAGATGCGGCGCCAGGAACAGCCCCTGGTACATGCCGCGCAGCGTGTCCAGCATGGCGCCTACCTCGCCGCCGATGCCCGGCGCCGTTAACCGGTATGCCGCTTGCTCGACAGCGGCTGCCGTGCCGCACACATAGCCTCCCGTTGACGCGAGTCCGCCGCCCGGATTTTTGATCAGCGAGCCGGCCATCAGGTCCACGCCGACCTCCGTCGGCTCCCCGAGCTCCGTGAATTCGCCGTAGCAATTGTCCACGAATACGAGCACGTCCGGCTTCAACGCCTTCACGCGTGTAACCATCTCGCCGATCTGGTCCACGGTATAGGAAGCCCGCCAGTCGTAGCCGCGCGACCGTTGGATGCCGATTACTTTCGTGCGGGGCGTAATCGCCGCCGCCACGCCGTCCCAATCGATGGTCCCGTCCGGATGCGGCTTGACTTCCCCGTAGCCGACGCCCCAGTCCTGGAGGGAGCCTGTCCCGTCTCCAGGCTTGCCGATAACCTTATGAAGCGTGTCGTACGGCCGCCCCGTTATGTAGAGCAGCTCGTCGCCGGGCCGCAGCAGCCCGAACAGCGCGCAGCTGATCGTATGCGTTCCCGATACGAAATGAGGACGCACCAGCGCCGCTTCGGCGCCGAACACGTCCGCATATACGAGGTCCAGCACTTCGCGGCCTCGGTCATTATAGCCATAGCCTGTCGATCCGGTAAAATGATAATCGCTCACCTTATGCGCCTGAAAAGCTCGAATGACCTTCCATTGATTGCGCTCGGCCGTGCGATCCAATGCTTGCGTCCGACCTTGAATGAGCGACTCGATGCGATCGCCAAGCTGCTCGAGTCGCGCCCATATCGATGCTGTATCCGTCATGACTTCCCTGTCTCTCCCCTACCCCTATGTGTAGCCCTATTCCGCGAACGGCTCCAATTGATGCCCGTTCACCTCGTAATCCTGCCGATTGACGTGAACCGTAAGCCGAATAAGATCCTCATGCTCGCCTACATTCTGATTGACGACCTCTCCGCTGCGATACGCCAGCGCGATCAGATCGCCGCGCTCCGCAGGAATCGCGAACGTCCGGGTAGCCCCCTTCAGATGCTCCTGAACCGCATGCCGAATCGCCTCGCGGTCAGCCTCTTCGAAGGCACTGACGATCAGCGAATCCTTGCCGCTCGCAAGCAGCGCACGGCAGTCGGCGTCGCACTGATCCTTCTTGTTAAAAATCGTCAGCATCGGCTTCTCCCCGGCGCCGAGTTGCGTGAGAATGTCATGGACGACCTTCATCTGCTCATCGCGCATCTCCGAGGAGCTGTCGACGACATGCAGGATGAGATCGGCCTCATTGACCTCCTCGAGCGTAGCGCGGAAGGCAGCGACCAAGTCATGCGGCAGGTTCTGGATGAAGCCGACCGTGTCCGTTAGAATGACTTCCTTGCCGTTCGGCAATTCCCATGTCCGGGAGGTCGGATCAAGCGTCGCGAACAACTGGTTCTCGACATAGACATCTGCTTGCGTGAGCTCACGAAGCAGCGTCGACTTGCCGGCGTTCGTATACCCGACGAGCGCTACCTGCGTCACGCCGGACTTGCGGCGCCGTTCGCGATGCAGCTTGCGATGGCGCACGACCTCTTCGAGCATCCGCTTCAGATCGGAGATCCGATCGCGGATATGCCGGCGGTCGGTCTCGAGCTTCGTCTCGCCGGGACCGCGCGTACCGATGCCGCCGCCGAGCCGCGACAGGTTCTTGCCATGGCCGACGAGTCTCGGCAGCAGATAGCTGAGCTGCGCCAGCTCCACTTGGATGATGCCTTCCCTTGTCTTCGCCCGCCCTGCAAAAATATCCAGAATGAGCTGCGTCCGATCGATTATCTTCAGATCGAGCGCTTCCTCCAGGTTGCGCACCTGTGCGCCGGACAGCTCCTGATCGAAGATCGCCGTCGTCGCGTTCGTCTCGTCCGCGATCGCGCGAAGCTCATCCACCTTGCCCTTGCCGATGAACCAGCGCGAATCCGGCGTCTCTCTATTCTGCTGCATCGTGGCCAGCACCTCTACGCCGGCCGTCTCCGCGAGGCTGACGAGCTCTGCCATCGAATGCTCCGGATCGGCCGAGCCCCGCTTCACCTCATCCGTGACGAGGCTGACGAGCACCGCCCTGTCTTGTAGCTCATTGTTCGTATCATGGGTTGATGCCATATCGCTGCCCACTCCTTCATCTTGATCAGTCTGGACGCAGATCCTCCGGGCGGATCGACATCAGCTCATGCTTGCCCGGCGACCCGCTGCCGTATTGATTCAGCAAGCGAACCGCTTGATGGCGGATCGCTTTCTCGATCATATTCCTCACGTAGCGTGCGTTGCTGAACGAGAAATAAGCCTCATCCTTCTCCAGCGCCAGATGCTGCCGCAGCTTCATTATAGCCTGAGGCATCAACGTATAGTCGCGCTCCTTGGCCATCAGCTCCGCGATCTGAATCAACTGGTCGACGGAATAGTCCGGGAAGGAGATCTGAATCGGAAACCGCGAGGGAAGCCCTGGATTCGTCATTAGGAAATGCTCGATCTCCTCCGGATACCCGGCAAGAATAAGAACGAATTGGTTCTTGTAATCTTCCATCGCCTTGACGAGCGTATCGATCGCTTCCTTGCCGAAGTCCTTCTCCCCGCCGCGTGCGAGACTATAGGCCTCATCGACGAATAATACCCCGCCGAGCGCCTTTTTAACCAAATCCCGCGTCTTCTGTGCCGTATGTCCGATGTATTCGCCCACCAGATCCGCGCGTTCGACCTCGATAAGATGACCCTTCTGCAGGACGCCCATCTTCTGGAACAGCTTGGCGACGATGCGGGCGATCGTCGTCTTGCCGGTACCGGGGTTGCCGCGAAAAATCATATGATAGACATGCGCGCCTTGTGCAAGACCCGCATCTGCTCGCAAGCCTGCCACATGGAGAAGCGCGTAAATCTCGTAAATCAGCGACTTGACGTTGTCCATGCCGACCATCGGCTCCAGCTCGCGCTGGATGTCGGCATACGGATGTCCCGCAGCATGCTCCTTGGCATGGCCGGCAGGCTCAGTCTCCGTCTTCGGGGAAGCAGGCGCATGCTGATCGTTCGCGCGCAATATTACGCTGATCTGTCTGGATGGCCTGGGATTGCCGGTTCCGTTCGTTGCTGCAGCACGTCCGTTCATGCGGGCACCACCGCACCTTTCGCTCATCGTTACGGACGGGTTGAACCAGTCCGCCGCTATCGCTGTTACCAATGTATTCTAGCGCGCGGCGGCATATTAGCAGATTCGGCAGGCTTGTTACAGTCCCAGTACTTTGTTGTCGGGCAGGCGCATGCCGAAATACAGCAGGACGCTGTCCAGCTTCCATTTCGTGAACGCCATGACTTCACGGGGGTGCTTCTGCTTAGCAGGCAGCACCGTCGATTCCGCCATCGAGAAACCGGGCTTCTCGTAATCGAGGTAGGAAGCGATATCGGAGGCGCGGGCCGAATGGAATTCATGCGTAATGATGAGCGCACGCTCCAGCCCTTCCCGCTCCATAATCGCTTGGCTATTGTATAAGTTATCATAAGTGCTCTGCGCTTCGGGATCGAGGAAAATCGCTTCGTTCGGCACGCCATTACGCACCATATAGGCACGCATCCCCTCCGCTTCCGGAATGGTCGAGCCGTTATGGTCATGCCCGCCGGTCAGGATCAGCTTATCGAACTTGCCGGCCTCGTACAGCTCCAATGCATGATCGAGCCGCTCTCGCAGACCGGGGCTCGGCTCGTTGCGCCATAGCGCGGCGCCCAGCACGATCCCGACATCGTATCGTTCGTCGAGAGGCTTCGGCTCGAAGGAAGAGATTGTCCACAGCATATACCCGATCCACGAGACGAAGATCAGCGCAGTCGCCATGACTGCCCTGAACAGCCAGACGAGCGGCCTGAACCGCTTCTTCGTGCGCCGTCTCGGCTTACCCGACGCGCGCGATCGGACCGCCGCCTTCATGACGGCTCCTTGCCGCTGATGCGTTCGGCCAGCGTCTTGCGATGCTTCAGGCTCAGTGTAAAATAGCGGAACCTGCCGTTGCGAATCAGCGAGAGCAGCCGACCGGCCGTCTTACGCGCCATGTCCGCGTCCTTATGGCTCACTTCGCCCGCCCGCACGGCATCCTCCAGCTCGTCCTCGTCCAGCAGGAACACTTCGCCGGAGGGCAGCACGACGATATCCAAGTAGAGATCGTCGAACCAAGGCACCTTCTGATCGGTTAACCCTTGCGTCTTGCATATATCGATATACCATTGCACGACCTTGCCTTTGTCGTCGAACATCGTCGTCACGACGAAATGCTCGCCCCTCGGAAAATGCTGCATCCATAAAAATCCGCGATCCGCCAAACAGAGCCTGCGGCCGCTGTATTCTTTCCACAACGGTTCACGCAGCTCGTGAATGCGATAGAAGGTCACGAGACCTCTGAAATCGTCACCGTCCAAGGACAGGCATGAGTAGCTTTTCCGAAGGATACGTCGCCAATTGGCCCGATCCGAAAATTTTCGTTTCATACGGCTACGTACCTTTCCGTTGGAATCTGATTTACTTGTTCATAAAAGACCAGTTGTCAGCACCTTCGTGATCACAATCGGTCACGGTCAATGTTAAAAAAAGCTTACCACATCATGTCGTATATCTCCAGTTTACCCGTAAAATAAACCAAGCCAAGCGCTTAGGCATTCACCCAGCGCTTGGCTCATCATGCCGCTATTGACCGCCGCCGCCGGCTGGCAGCGCGGCATCGCCGCCGTTCGTCAGGCCGTCGATCAGCCCCGGCAGCACGCCGTCGGTTCCAGCGCCTTGCCCCGTACCGCCGGCGTTCTGGCCGCTGCCGTCCCCGCCTGCGCCAGGCTGGCCTTCCGTCCCGCCGCTGCCGCCGTTGTCCGCGCCGTTGCCGCCGCCAGACTCGCCGCTGCCGTCGTTGCCGTTGCTGCCGCCGTCAGGTTGATCCGTCCCCTGCTCTCCTTCTCCGCCGTCCGGCAGCAGATCATCCGGAAGCTCCGGAAGCTCGGGCAGCGGATCCGGTATGTCGAGCGGCTCCGGTACCAAGATCGACTGACGCGTCGACGAATCGCCCTCGATCGCATCTTCCTCATTATAAGCCACTACATAATATTCATAGGTCAGATTCGCGGTTACCGCACGGTCGAGCACCGACGTATCCTCCGTCTGCGCTAGCAGCGAGAATTCGCTCTGCGACGACTCTTTGCGGTACAGATGGTACTTCAGGCCGTCGCCCTTCTGTCTCGCCCACTTGATCGCGACGCCCATCTCGGCTTCGTCCCATGCGACCGAGAATCCGCCCACGGTCGGCGGTTTCTGCACCACCTTGACGCCCTTCGGCGGCACGAAGCTGCCGGCATCCACGCCGGCCAGCGCTTGCTTCATGACCTTGCCCCATAGCGCGGCTGCATTGCCGCTGCCCTTCTTAAGCACGTGCTTCTCGTCCGTCTTCGGATAGCCCATCCATACGACCGCCGTCCATTGCGGCGTATAGCCCGCGAACCACGCATCCCGGTTGCCGCTGGACTTGAAGCCCGGAATCCCGTGCTGCGTCGTGCCCGTCTTGCCGGCCACCGGCCGATCGATGCGGGCACGCGTGCCGGTGCCGCCCTTCTCGAGCACGCCTTGCATCAGATCGGTCAAGTACCAGGCCGTCTCCGGCTCGATCAGCTGCTTGGCACGCGGCGCTTCGTATTGATAGACGACCTTGCCCCGCTTATCCTCGATGCGGACGACGGCATGCGGGTCCACGGACTTGCCGCCGTTCGCGAACACGCTATAGGCCGTCGCCATCTCCATCGGCGTCACGCCGTTCGTCAAGCCGCCAAGCGCGATGGCCAGGTTGCGGTCCTGATCGGGCGACAGGTTGAAGCCCAGCTTCTTGGCAAAATCGAGCCCGCGCTGCACCCCGATCTCGTTCAGCAGCCAGACCGCAGAGGCGTTGCGCGATTCCTTCAGCGACTGCCGCATGCTGACCGGCCCGATATACTTGACCGCGTTCGAGTCGCGCGGGCAATAATCGCCGTAGCACTTCTCGTCGTCGCGCAGCGTCGACCACGGGAACCAGTCGCCCGTCTCGAGCGCAGGCCCGTAGGCGGTAACGGGCTTGAACGCCGATCCCGGCTGGCGCGTGTCGAGCACACGGTTCGTCCCCTTCTTCTGGTAATCGCGGCCGCCTGCCATCGCTTCGATCTCGCCCGTCCGGTGATCCAGAATGATCATGGCTCCCTGCACGATCTGATCCTCGACGCTCTCCTCGAAGTTCGCGTCATCGTCGAATTCCTTCTCCACGACGCGCTGCGCCTTCACGTTCAGCGTCGTGTAGATGCGGTAGCCGCCGATGCGGAGCTGCTCCTCCGTGAGCTGATTCTCCGTCTTGCGCTCGATTTCGTTGATCACGTAATCGATGAATGCCGGATAGGCCTGCGTCGAAGCGCCCTGCGCCGTCTCCGCTGGCGGCTCGTACTGCGCCGCTTCCGCCTTCGCCTCCGCGGCTTGCTCGGCCGTAATGATCCCCTGCTGCTGCATCAGCATGAGCACGGTGCTCATCCGCTCCTGCGAGCGCTCGCTGTTGCTGATCGGGTTATAGACGTTCGGCGACTTCGGAATGCCTGCCAGCGTGGCGATCTCCCACAGCTTCAGCTCGCTTAGGTCATCCTTGCCGAAATAATGCTCGGATGCGGCCTTGATGCCGTGAGCGCCCTTACCGAAGTAAATCCGGTTCAAGTACAGCTCCAATATCTCGTCCTTCGTCAGTTCCGTCTCCAGCGCGACGGCGATGGATGCCTCCGACGCCTTCCGGAAGAAGGTTTTGTCATGGCTCAGGAACATGTTCTTCGCCAGCTGCTGCGTGATCGTGCTGCCGCCTTCGACCGCGCTGCGCGCGATAATGTCCTTGACGACGGCCCGGCCGATCGCGAAGAAATCGACGCCGTCATGGTCGTAGAACCGTTTATCCTCCGTCGCGATAAAAGCCTTGCGCAGCAGCTCCGGGATTTGCGAGAACTCGACATACTCCCGGTTCTCCACCGTCGACATTCTGGCGGCCTCCTGCTCGTTCACGTCGTAGATGACGGTCGTCTCGGCAAAATCGAACGCGCTCTGATTCTCCGCAAGCATGCGCTGCCCGTTCAGCACGATCAGCAAGTAGCCGATAATCGCGCAGACGACCGCAACCGCTCCCGTAAAAAAGAGCCATGCCGCGATTTTCCTTCCTGACTTCTTCTTCCTCCGCTTCTGCTTCTCCCGCTTGGCCGAGCCCTGCTTGTCGCCCGCACCCTGCTTCGAACGCTGTTCCGTCACGGCGGATCCCCTCCTATCGGTCTTGCTCTCTCTATCTATGCCCTGCAACGTCTATTCGGATGTGAACGAAAAGAACAACCCTTGCCGGCCGCTCCGCTCGCTGGACGAGGGAGAAGCCTGCTATCAACGGGTTGCTCTGGCACATCCGTTATTCCATTAAACGAAACGGTCTGGCAAAAGGTTTCAAAACAGGCTCTCTTAAGCGTCCGCTCCGGTATCCTGCATCAACGAAACATTGCGCTGCGGGGTAAAGGTGGAAATGGCATGTTTGTACACCATTTGCTGGCGGCCTTCGCTGTCGATGACGATCGTGAAGTTATCGAAGGCTTTGATCACGCCGCGGATCTGGAAGCCGTTGGTTAAGTAGACCGTAACCGGGACGCTATCCTTGCGCAGCTGATTGAGAAAGGTATCTTGAATATTGATCGGTTTATTCATGAGCCGTTACCCCCGTCGAAAAGAATGGATTGCCTACAAAGTTCGTTCATTCAGTTGTCAGCCTTACAACTATATTCAAGCTATTCCCGGAACTTTCCTGCTATTATAGCATGAATTGCTTCCGCGTTGCCCACAAAATTTGACGTGTCGCCTACGTCGACCCACTCGATATCCTTCATGTGACGGAACCAGGACAGCTGGCGCTTCGCAAAATGGCGCGTGTCCCTCTTGAGCAGGTAGACCGCTTCCTCCAACGTGCGTTCTCCCTTCACGTACGGGACAAGCTCCTTGTAGCCCAGCCCTTGCATCGAGACGGCAGTCTCCGGCACGCCGCGCTCGAGCAGCCGCCGCACCTCGTCCGCCAGTCCCTCTTGCATCATGAGATCGACGCGCTGGTCTACCCGATCATACAGCGTTTGGCGATCCATCGTCAAACCGACGATACAGAGTTCGTAAGGCGTGCGTTTTTTCTGTCCCTCCAGCTGCGCCGACATCGTCTCTCCGGTGATGTGCTGGATTTCCAGCGCACGGATGACGCGCCGCAGATCGTTCGGGTGGAGCCGATCGGCCGAGGCGGGGTCGACGCTGCGCAGGCGGTCATGAAGCGCCTCGTTTCCGCGCGTCTCCGCGAAGTGCTGCATTTCGCTGCGGAACGCATCGTCTGATCCGGCCGTCGAGAATTCGTATTCGTAGCAAAGCGATTCCACGTACAGCCCCGTGCCCCCGACGAGGAACGGCAGCCGGCCCCGCGCATCGATGTTGAGAATCAAGGAGCGGCAGCGCTCCTGGAATTCGGCCGCGGAGAAGGCATGCTCAGGCTCGATGATATCGAGCATGTGATGCGGGATGCCTTGGCGCTCGTCCAGCGGCAGCTTCGCCGTGCCGATGTCCATGCCGCGGTAGACTTGCATCGAATCGCCGGATATAATCTCGGCATTCCAAGTCTTCGCGATATGCAGGCTGTAGCTCGTCTTGCCGACGGCCGTCGGGCCGATCAGCGCAAGCAGCCGCGGCCTCTTCTCGCCGGATGGCCGATTGTCGTTCAAGGGTTAATCACTCCATATGTAGTAGTGGACGTCTTGTTCGGCTGCAGCCTGCGGAAGCCGAGCCGCTCGAACTCGCCGCTCTTCTTATGCTCCTTGAGTAAGACCGTCTTGCGTGCCACGCGGACGGCATGCCGAACGGCCTCCTCGGACAGCGCCTCGGGGTTCGCGACCGTACGCAGCGGCTCCAGCGCGCTCGAATCGTGCAGCGGGCGGCGAAACATCGGGTCGAAGTAGACGATGTCGAAACTGTCGTCCGGCAGCCCGGCGAGCTTGTCGAGATGGTGGATGCGCTCCGTCTGGATGCGGCGCATTGCCGCGTCGACGTCCGGCAGGCGCGTCTCGTAAGCGGCCAGCCCTTCACGCACGATCGCATGGAGGAGCGGTTCGCTTTCCAAGGCGGTCACGCTGCCTTGTTCACCGACCGCGTACGAGAACACGAGCGCATCCGCGCATAGTCCAGCCGTGCAGTCGAGCACGCGGTCTCCGGGTTCGCAGCCGGACTGGCCAATGAGCGGGTCGCTCTCGCCGCGGCGCAGCCGCTTGACGCGGACGAAGGCCATGCTGGGATGATAATAGAAGGCCGGCGCATCGTCCTCGTAGTATTTGAGCCCCTCGGAGCCGACGATGAGCAGTCGGTTCTCGCCGCGCTTCTTGCGCATGCCGGCCAGCGACTCGCTCTTGCGGGGAACATAGCGGGCATCCAGCTCGGCCGCCAGCTCCTTCGCCTTCGCGACGTCGGCTTCCGGGGGCTTGATGCTCGTCGAGACGATCATGCCATCACCCGCTTGAACATTTTCTCAAGCTGATAGGTCGAGATGTGGACGACGATCGGCCTGCCATGCGGGCAGGTGTAGGGCTGTTCGCAGGCGGCCAGCCTTGCCAAGAGCGCCTCGCCCTCCTCGCGGCTCAGCCTGTCGTTCGCCTTAATCGATGCCTTGCACGAGCACATGATCGCGGCGCTCTCCCGCAGCTTGCCGATGTCGATGCCCTTGCGCTCGGTCAGAATCCACTCGGCCATCTCTTCGATAATCGCCTGTTCCTCGCCCTGCGGCAGCCATTCCGGATGCGAACGCACGAGGAAGCTGCTGCCGCCGAACGGCTCGAGCTCTACGCCTGCCTCCGCGAAGGCGGCCAAGCGGCTTTTGATCGTCTCGGCCTCCCCCGCAGTGAAATCAAGCGTAATCGGTACGAGGAGCTGCTGGCTGTAAGCGGCCGGCTCGGCGAACTTACGCAGGTAATATTCATAATTGATCCGTTCATGCGCGGCATGCTGGTCGATCAGATATAAGCCGTCTTCGTTCTGCGCGACGAAGTACGTGCCGTGCAGCTGCCCGATCCAGGACAGCTCGGGGAATCCCGCGGCCGCAGACTGCTCCTCGCGCGGGGCGGAAGCAGGAACTGCTTGCTCTTCCTGCACGGCCGGCGTCTCTGCAGGCAGGCTTGGTACGTCCGCATCGCCTGGCGGCGGCTCCATCCCTGGCAGCGGCAAGGCTGCAGCCTCGCCGCTGCGGACCGGCCATTCGAGCGATGCCGCGGCTTCCTTGGCCGTCAGCGCCGGGTCGAGCTTATCCGACTGCGCGTACAGCCGCTCCGCCGCATCCGGCGGTACGCTGCGGTCACGCTCCTGTTCCTGCTCGCGCGTACGCTGCGCGGATGCGCTGTATCCGCTCACGCTTCCGCTCGCGATAGCGCCACGTTCGCGCGATGTCCAGGGCTGCGAAGGCGCCGCCGTCTTGTCCTGCCGGCTCGAACCCTGCGGCAGCGGGAATTCCGGCTCCGCCCGATGGAACGAGATCCGCTCCTGCACGAATACCGGCTTCGAGCGGTCCGGCAGCGTCGCGGTCGGAATATGCACGAGCCCCGTCAGCTTCTCCTTCAGCACCGCTTCGACGAATGTGCGGAGCTCCTGCTCCTTGCTGAACCGCACTTCCAGCTTGGACGGGTGCACGTTCACGTCGACGAGCCCCGGATGCATGCCGATGTCTAGCACCGCGATCGGGAACCGATTGATCGGCAGCAGCGTGTGGTAGGCCTGCTGAATCGCCTGCTGGAGGACGAAGCTCCGGATGTAGCGGCCGTTCACGATCGTCGTAATGCCGTTGCGATTGGCCCGCGTCAGCTCCGGCTTCGAGATATAGCCGAGCAGCCCGTAGTCGGGATGATCGCCCGATACCGGCAGCATCGCCTTCGCCGTCGCCGTACCGTAGACCGCCGCAATCACCTGCAGCCGATCCCCGCCGCCCGTCGTGCGCAGCAGCGTGCTGCCGTTATGCTGCAGCGTGAAGGCAATGCCGGGATGCGCGAGCGCCAGCCGGTTCATATAATCCGTAATATGGCCGAGCTCGGTCTGAATGGACTTCATGTACTTTAACCGCGCCGGCGTATTATAAAACAGGTCGCGCACCGTAAGGTCCGTGCCTTGCGGCGTATTCGCGTCGTCCAGCCCCTTCACGCTGCCGCCTTCGATGACGAGCCGATTGCCCAGACCCGTACCGTCCACGGCCGAAACGCACTCGACGCGCGCGACGGCCGCGATGCTCGGCAGCGCCTCGCCGCGGAAGCCCAGACTCGCGATGCGAAACAGATCCTTGCTCGACAGCAGCTTGCTCGTCGCATGCCGCTGGAACGCGGTCTCCATATCGTCCGGCTGAATTCCGCTCCCGTTATCGGTTACGCGGATCAGCGTCAGGCCGCCTTCCTCGATCTGCACGTCGACCGTCGTGCTCCCCGCATCGATCGCGTTCTCGACCAGCTCCTTGACGACGGACGACGGTCGCTCGACGACCTCGCCTGCCGCGATCTGGTTCGCCAACTGCTCGTCCAATACGTTGATTATGCCCATGCGCGCACCTCTTTCCTTAATCCGACAGCTTCGCCTTCATGTCATGAATCCATTGCATCGCCTGCATCGGCGTCATGTTCATCAGATCGACCTTGCGCAATTGCTCGGCCAGCTGCTCCGCCTTGGCGCTCTTCTTCGCCCGGATCGGATCGGCAGGCGCCTCGAACAAGCTCAGCTGCAGCACGTCGGCCTGCGGCGCAACGTTTGCCGTCGGCGCCGGCTCTGCCACGGTCGCCGGCGCAGCGGCGGGCACTGTCGCTGCCGCAGCAGCCGTCTCCCGCAGCATGTGCGTACGCTCCGTCTGCCCACGCTCGGCAGCCTCGCCTTCATGCAGCAGCGCATAGGCCCGATCGATGATCGACTCGGGTAGTCCAGCCAGCTGCGCGCAATAGATGCCGTAGCTCGTGCTGGCCGCGCCGCCCACCAGCTTCCGCAGGAAGGTGACTTTGTCGCCCGATTCCTGTACCGCCATGCAGCCGTTCGCCAGCCCGGACAGCGAATCCTCCAGATGCGCCAGCTCGTGAAAATGCGTCGATACGAGCGACTTGCAGCCGATCCGGTCGTGGACAAACTCGATGACCGCCTGCGCGATCGCCATGCCCTCGCCGGTCGACGTGCCGCGGCCGAGCTCGTCGATAATGACGAGGCTCTGCGAGGTCGCCTTCTCCGTCATGATCTGAATGTCCTTCATCTCGACCATGAACGTGCTCTGCCCCCCGATCAGATCGTCGGCCGCGCCGATGCGGGTGAAGATCCGGTCGGTCAGCGGCACCTCCGCACGTTTCGCGGGAACGAAACAGCCGATCTGCGCCATGATACAGATCAGCGCGACCTGCCGCATGTACGTGCTCTTGCCGGCCATGTTCGGTCCGGTAATGAGCAGCATCGGGCCTTCCTTCGTCAGCGCCGTGCCGTTCGCGATGAACGGCGCGCCTTCCATGACCGTCTCGACGACCGGATGACGGCCGTCCTCGACGACGAGACCGAATCCTTCCGAGATGACGGGGCGGGTATAGCGCCGCTCCGCGCTGACGGTTGCCAGCGACTGATAGACGTCGATCGCCGAGATCGTCTCGGCCAGCTTCTGCAAGCGGTTCAACTGCCCCGCGATCTGATCGCGCAGCTCGATGAAGCGCTGGTACTCGAGGTCGACCATCTTCTCTTCGGCTTCAAGAATAAGGCGCTCCTTCTCCTTCAGCTCCGGCGTCACGAACCGTTCGGCGTTCGCCAGCGTCTGCTTGCGCTCGTAGCGGCCCTCCGGCAGCATCGACAGGTTCGCCTTCGATACTTCCAGGTAATAGCCGAACACCTTGTTATAGCCGATCTTCAGCGACTTGATGCCTGTCGCCTCCCGCTCCTGCCGCTCCAGCTCGGCCAGCCAACGCTTGCCGTTCGAACTCGCTTCGCGCAGCCTGTCAAGGTACTCGTCGTAGCCCGCCCGTATTAAGCCGCCCTCCCGGACGGACAACGGCGGCTCGTCCACGAGCACGGTGTCAATCAAGTCTGCAAGGTCCGCGCAATCGTCCAACCCTTCCACGAGCCGCTGCAGCGCGGCCGAGTTCGAAGACAAGCAGCGCTCCTCCAGCTCCGGAACGCGGCGCAGCGACAGCTTAAGCGCATTCAGGTCGCGCCCGCCCGCGCTGCCGTATGCGACGCGTCCGACCAGCCGCTCCAGATCGTAGATCTCCTTCAGGCTCGTCCGCAGATCCTCGCGCAGCATCAGGTCGCGGTACAGCTTGTCCACCGCATCCAGCCGCTCTTCGATCGCTGCCTTGCTGAGCAGCGGCTTGTCGATCCAGCGCTTCAGGAGCCGCGCCCCCATCGACGTGCAGGTACGGTCGAGCAGCCAGAGCAGCGAACCCTTCTTGCTGCGCTCCTGCACGGTCTCGGTCAGCTCGAGGTTGCGGCGCGTGAATTGGTCCAGAATCATGTATTGATTCGGCTCATAGGCCCGAATGCGCGTCACGTGGCCGAGCGCGCGCTTCTGCGTATCCTCCAGGTAGCCGGTCAGCAGGCTGACCGCGCGGCGGCGCACCGTCGGCAGCGCCGCTAGCGCCTCATCGCCGAAGCGCTCCGCAAGCCGCTCCTCTGCGATCGGGCCGCGCTCGGTGAACAGCACGGGGCGGCCCATCGCGCCGGCGCCGGCACGCATCGCGTCCAGCAGCGCCGCATCCCCGACAATCTCTGCCGGCAAGTAGACGCCGGTCTCGTCAGCCATCAGCTCATAGGTCGCGGGGAATGACGTGACGTACAACTCGCCCGTCGACAAGTCGCACACGGCCAGGCCGCACATGCCGTTCTCTTCCGCCAAGCCGGCAATGAAGTTATTCCCTTTGCCTTCCAACGATTTGCTCTCCATGACCGTGCCCGGCGTCACGACGCGAATGATCTCGCGCCGTACCGGGCCTTTGGCTGTCGCCGGGTCCTCGACCTGCTCGCAGATCGCGACTTTGTAGCCCTTCTCAACAAGTCTTGCAATATAGCCTTCGGCCGCATGGTAAGGCACGCCGCACATCGGAATGCGCGTCTCTGCCCCGCCCTCACGGCCGGTTAATGTAATCTCTAGCTCGCGCGAAGCAAGCACCGCGTCATCGAAGAAGAGCTCGTAGAAATCGCCGAGCCGGAAGAACAGGAACGCGTCCTTCGCTTCTTCCTTGATGGCCAGGTATTGCTGCATCATAGGCGTATACACAACAGCCATAATTCTCCCCCAGGGTTCGATTGTGATCGCGATGTAGCGCTTCGAAGCTTACTCGACGTCGAATCTTGAACGCTGGCGTAACTTCCGGTGCTCATGTAGCTTTGACTACACTCCGCTCCTCATTTACTACCATCGTCCAACCTTCTTGGCGCTGACAATCGAACATTTTGAAATTGTAACCCACATGAAATGAACACGACCAAGAAACACAAACAGTTCACACGTCATTATACCAGAATCGAATGCATGCGGGGAGGGCGTTGTGTGGTGTGGCATGAATGGATCTACCCTGATTCGATCCGACTACGTGATCGGAATCCGCCATTTGGGGCGGATGTCGGCCTGCTCGCTCCAGACCGCGCCTCGGCCGATCGCCGCGAAGTACGGCGCGATATGGCGCTCGAGCGCGGCATACGCATCCGTCTGGCGCATCGCCGCATGCATGCGTTCCGCAATCTCGAGCAGAGCGCCTCGATCGCCCTCGTAATCGGCGCGGCGGCCGGCATCGTCCTCGGCTGGCAGCCGGCCGAGCGAGTGCGCGAGGCGCTCGTACTCGCGCGCGGCCAGCAGCGCAAGCGCGAATGCCGCGCGGGCTGCAGCCGGCGAGACGAGCCAGCTCGGCGGCGTGCGGTACTCGAAGCCGTGCGGCTTCGCGCGGTGGTCGCCGAG
>JAEWJS010000196.1 GCA_023386495.1 Bacillota bacterium
CAGAGAGTGGCTCGGAGACAGGACCAGAGACGGACCCGGAGACAAGCACGGGACTTCCAGTGTCTGTGACCGATATGGCTGCAATGCCTGGCAACGGTCAAGCAACGATAAGCTTCAGTGCGCCGACGGGAGCTTCCGGAGTCGTGCTGGAAATTTCAACAGACAATATCCATTTTACGCCAGCACAGGTAGCCGCTCCTTTGCATGCGGCATCAACAGGAGCGATCGTCAGCAGCCTGACCAATGGTCAGACCTATTATTTCCGCTTGAGTCTCTCGGCAGGTGAGCACACGTCTTACTCCAACACGATCTCCATCGTGCCAGTCTGGTCAGGCTCGGGCTGGTCGCCGCCTGCTGAACAAGCGAAAGCCACCGACGGACAGACCTTGCTGCCATCCTCTACCGAGGCTTCGGGCATGTCTGCGCCTAACTCGGCTCAACTGGCTGTCGCAACGGATGACGCCGGCAAGCGCGTTGCTCGTTTCACCTTGATGCCAGAGGGCATACAGCATGCATATGATCAAGCTGTTAAGAAGGATATCGTCTTCGTGGATGCATCCAGTCAAGTCGGGCTGAATGCGCTGCGGGTGACCTCGGATGCCTCGCTGTTCAGCCAGCTCTCCGGGAAGGAGAACTATCTATCGATCCGCACGGGGACCCTGTCTATGGAGGTACCTGCGATTTCGATCGCCGGCGAAGAGTTCGTGAAGCGTCATCAGATTCAAGGGGCTGTCGAGGTAGAGCTGCAACTGCTTGAAGCCTCAGCGAGGGATCAAGCACGGGTGGCCGATTGGGCATCCAGGAACAATGCTTCCGTGGTTGGGGAGTCTTATCAGACGATGGTGCAACTGCGAGGTGGCGGGATTAGCGAAAATGTAGCCGGCTTCGGCAATCGTTTTGCCCGATTTGTGATTCCGGTTCCTGCTGATGTTCAGCATCCATCGAGGCTGGCAGCGGTGATGCTGAGAGACGGGGTAGTCGTCCCTGTTCCGATGTCGCTTGATGCACAGGGTCAGGCTGTTATTCATACGACGGAGAATGCCGTCATTATGTTAATCGAGCGCTCCGTCCCTGTAGACGAGACCAAGCCGCACTGGTCCAGCCCATCCTTGCAAGCTCTGGCGAGCAAAGGCTTGATTGCTTCTGAGAACACACTTGCTGAGCTGGTGCAAGGACCTGTTACCCGGGCACAATTCGCATCGCTAATCGTCGATGCTCTGGGACTGGGATACCGTGAGGCGGGAGATTCCCAATTTACAGACTTGACAGGAGATGCGGTAACAGACCGAATGATTCTGGCAGCGACAGATATCGGCTTGTTCAGAGGGGTAACGAACGACACGTTCAGCCCGGACACCGTCATTAGCCGGGAGCAGATGATTAGTGTTGTCATGCGCGCGGTCCGGATATTCGACCTGAATGTGTCGGGGGGCACGATTGTGAACACCTCACGATCCGACCATGGTTTCGTCTCCGGCTGGGCGCGGGATGACGTACAAGCGGCATTCGAGTGGGGGCTCGTTCGCGGATATCCGGGCGGTACCAGCGGCGCAGTCAACGCTGCGACAACGGCGGAAGCGGTGCAACTGCTGCACAACCTGCTGACCGCAAGCGGCTTGTCCAGCAACTAGACGAAAGCTGTCTGACCGTATACATGCAAGTTGAAACAACAGCAACGGAGCCACGCGGTCTTGCGGGCTCCGTTTTATAATTATTGCTGAAAGATAACAATCACCGCTCCAATGTCCTATACTAAAGTTATGAAGAGAAGAGCAACTATTTTCACGGAAGCAGGAGGGTAAATATGCTAGCTAATCAATATTTTCGCGCGGCAAAAATTTCGGAGCGCGTCACCCGGATCTATGGACCTTCGGAAGTGTTGATGTACTTAGTAGAAGGAGCGGAACGCGCAATGCTGATTGATACGGGCTGCGGGCTGGGCGATTTGAGAGCTTTTGTCGAGCAGTTGACGGACAAACCTTATTCCGTGCTTCTCACGCATGGGCATGTCGATCATGCAATGGGGGCTCCTGCTTTTGATGACGTATATATCAGTCCATTAGACCGCGAGATCTTCAACGAACATCGTGAAATTCACGTGAGAAAAGGCTATTTGCAGTTAACCATGAGAGAACAGTACGATTCGATCGATGAACGGGATTACGTGCCGGCAGGCTCCTTCGACAAGTATAAACCGCTGCGTCCTGGAGATTGCTTTGATCTTGGGGGCATGCGGCTGGAGGTCTGTATCGGAGCAGGACATACGCCAGGTATGGTCACGATTCTCCTCGTAGAGGAACGGGCATTGTTACTTGGGGACGCATGCAACCCGTTTACCTTTTTGTTCGACGAACATGCGCATGGCGTCACTACCTATATGAAGATGTTGAAAGCGCTTCGTCAAGATACGCAGGGACGCTATGATACAGTCTATCTGTCGCATGGCGACGCTGCCTACCCGGTTGACATGATCGATTCGGTTATTTCCGTCTGCGAAGACATTCTAGCCGGAAGGGCCGATGATATTCCATATACGTTCATGGAGTATCAAGCATTTATTGCTAAGGCCGTTAATTCGGAGATGGGACGCCGGGATGGCGGATTGGGCAACATTGTATACAGCAAAGAGAAGGTGCATTGTTGATTAGCAGATTCAGTAAATGATCATAGGAGCCGCACGGCCCTTTCGACTTCCTGCCGGGAAGCGAAAGGGCCGTATAAGTCTGCACGCATGCATGATTACCCCCCGCCCTTACCTGCCTGATCCTACAGAAACCTCTCCAGCAGACGTGCATCTTCCTTCGAATCGTCCAATTCCGTGAGCCGATCGGCCAATCGAAGCGGATCGCCGAAGAAGTATTGCTCGTAGATCGTCTGCCGGGCAGCGAATGAACTGGCGCAGGCATCCCACGCAAGCCGATACAAGCGCGACTTCGCAGAGCCGTCATGGACCCGATCCGGCGCGGCCAGCGTCTTGCGCAGCCACTCGCCATTCTCGGACGACAGGTCGTTGTCCGTCGCGTTCGCGATGAGATGGCTTCCTCCGATTCGCTGCAGGTCGGCGACCATCCGCGGATACGCCTTCCCGAACTGGAGGAGCGCCGTGTATAACGGGCGCGGAGCCGGGGTGAGCACGCCCCAGGCATTCGGGGCCGCCCCCGCCTCGGAAGCGAGCTGAAGCGCCCGCAACGATTCCGCCGTTATGACGGCACGCGTCAGCGAGTCTCTTATATGCTGCCCATAAGCCAGATCGAACATCTTGATCATCCGGCTCATGAGTGCGATGAACCATTCCGTCTTCACGATGACTCGCGTCAACACTTGATGCATCGCTTGCGAATAGAACCCCGATTCCTCATAGAGGGTATTGGCTAATCTAACGTCTCCGTAGGCAAATACGCGTTCCCAAGGAACCAGAACATGATCGAACCGGATCAACATATCGATTTCGTCTAGTCGGGATGCAAGCGGCGATTGGCCCGACGGCATGCTGTAATTGCGTCTGCCGATGAAGGATAGCCCTGGCGTGTTGCTGGGGATCCCGAAGGCGAAAGCGAGCGGGTGATCTTGCTTCGCGAACACTTCCGGAATGTAGGTTGGGAAGACCAACAGTTCATCCGTAATGCCCCCTTGCGTAGCCATCAGTCGAGCGCCGTTCACGACGATCCCGTCGGAGCGCTTATCCACGACAGACAGCGACGGTCGATCGTCCGTATCATCCGGATCGTGATTGTTCCGGTCGACCGGGGGACGGATAAACGTATGAGCTAGCGAGAGGTCATTGTCCCTGCAATGTTCGTAGTATTGGCGAATGCGCTCGCCGAATGCCGGCGTGTGGCTGCCGAACAGCGGAGCGGCAGTCGCAAACGTCATCAGTGCCGTATTCGTATAATCCGGCGCGCGGCCCATCCATCCGCCATGGAGGAGAGCCCATTCCCGGCTCATTCGCCGCCGCTTGAGCAAGTCATCGTGCGTAAGCGGCGGCATATAGGATAGCCCTGCGCGTTCCCCTGTTGTCGGGGAGAGCCAAGTCATGTATTCGACTCGAGCCGGGTCATGCTGCGCCTCGTATAATTCGGCCTTTGTCCGAATCGTTCCCGCGAATGCCGGATGCTGCGAGATCGGATCATCCACGCGCTGGCCGTCGATCCATATGACATTCTGCATGCGATCCAATTGCTCGATGAACTGTCGTCCTGTACGTATGGGCATACCCACAATGCTCCCTTCCGTCATGCCTTCCCTATTGTATGTGGTGTAGTCGGCGATTGCCCCGAAGTGCGGCAGCAGGACGAGTTTATGTTGAGTTTATTTAAACAGCTTATTATGTAATGCGTAGCCAGTACGGTTAATCGAACGACAATAGGAAGGGGATAACAATGAATCGTTTATTACGCCCGATCACGGATTGGGTAACGACCAAGCGCGGCATGCGAATCACGCTGATCGTGTGGCTTGTGCTGATGATTGGATTAAGTGCAGGTCCTCAACTAGGCGACTACAAGGTGACTAATTTTCAATCGCTGCCGGATGAAGCGCAAGCGATCGTTGCCAATGAGAAGCTGGAGCGTTATTTTCCGAACGACCAGGGAACGCCGGGCATTCTCGTCTTCCATAACGCGAACGGCGAAGTGGATGTCGACGGCGTGCTCAAGATTGTCAGTGCGATCGTGGCCGCGGATGTGGAAGGCGTCGATGCGGTAGTCGACATAGCGAGCTTGCCGGCGCCGGCGCTGGAAGGCTTCAAG
>JAEWJS010000089.1 GCA_023386495.1 Bacillota bacterium
GATACGCCGTCTGCGTGGTGGCCAAGACGTTCCTCCTCCCAGGACTCCGCGACGGAATAAGTATGCGGTGCCAGCTTCGACGCTAGCGCTTCCGCTTCTGCATCGAGCTTCTTCCGGACGCGCAGCAGCGTCTCATCCGCCTCATCCGTCATGATAGGCTTCGTCAGATAGCTGAACACGCCGAGGTGAAGCGCTTGCCTCGCATAGTAGAAATCGTGATAACCGCTCATCACGACGAATAAGGGCTGCACCTGCAGCCCGTCCAGCTTCTTCGCTTGCGCAATCAGGGCCAGTCCATCGACGCCCGGCATGCGCAGGTCGGTCACGACCAGATGCGGCTGATGCCGCACGATGGCGGATAGCGCCTCTTCTCCCCCATCGCATGTCTCCGCGATTGCATAGCCGTGCTCCTCCCAATTCATGAGCAGGCGCAGCGCTTCGATCCCGTAAGGTTCGTCGTCGACCAAGATGACACGGTACATTGCTAGTACCTCCCTTTCTAGACAGTGCTATGCAAGGGGATGCGATATTCGATCGTCGTCCCTTCCCCATGCTCGCTGGACAATTCGATCTTAACCGGCACTTCGCAGAACAGCTCCAGCCTGCGGAACACGTTGCGGATTCCGACATGCCCTTGCATCTCGTCAGCGGCATGCACGGCTTGCCGGATCTTCGGCAACAGCTCTTCTTCGATGCCTGCGCCGTTATCCGTAACGGTCACGACCAGTTCGTCGCCGGATCGATGTGCCGAGACGCGAATCCAGCCCTTCCGCCTCACCCTTTGCAAGCCGTGCTTGCAGGCATTCTCGACCAGCGGCTGCACGCTCATCCGCGGAATCCGGCATGCCATCGCGGACGGATCGATGTCGAATTCATAGGCGAGCCGCTCGCCGAACCTGAACTTCTCAAGCTCCAGATACATCCGGGTGAAATCCAACTCGTCCTTCAAGGCGACGACGTCCTCCTTCCACGTCAGGAGCCTGCGCAGCATCAGCGCTAGGTTCCGGATGACGTCCGTCACTTGAGCATAACCATTCGCTGTGCTCACGACGAGCAGCGCATTCAAGACGTTGAAGAGAAAGTGCGGGTTCATCTGGCTATGGAGCATGTTCATCTCAGCTCGAATCCGCTCGATTTCCAGGTTCTTCTGCTTGATCTCCAGCTTATATACATCGTTAATCAGCGCATGAATGCGCTCCGCCATCAGATTATAGGTACGGATCAGTCCGCCGATCTCGTCGGCTCCTTCGGACATCTGGATGAGGTCGAATTTCTCGTGGCGCGCCTTCTGCATATGGCGAGCCAATTTCTTGATTCGATAGTGGTAGGATCGCAGGATGATATAGATCAAGAGCGACGGCAGCAAGGTGCTGATGACCGCCAGCCATGCGATCGACCGCCGCGATTCGTCGAGCAGTGCTTGCATGCGCGTGTCATTCGCCTTTCCGATCAGCTTCCATCCCCTCATGTAGTCTCGCTCGCCGATCGCATGCACCAGGTCATTCGGTTCGGCTTGATACGGGGCGGCAGTCGCATTGCGCTTCTCTAGCCCGTAGCCGGACGCAATGACGCGTCCCCGCTCGTCTACCAAGCGGAGGAATAGAGTGCCCTGCTCCCGACCCAGAATATCGTACAGCTTGTCCACGTTCAGATCGATCCGCAGCACCTTCCGGTACTCGGACAGATCGGGGAACCGCCGCAATTCCTTCACGATGCTTATTTTTTTCTCAATGCCGCTGCCGTTGCGCTTCATCTCTTCATGGACCAAGATTCGGAAGCGGCCCAGGTCATCAGGAAGCTGCTTCGTCCACGCCGCATACTCCCCCTTCAGTCCGTAATAATTGCCGGAGCTCTGGAAGGTCGGGTTGTCGAGATACATCTCGACTGCTACCAAGCTTGGATATGTCAGGACACTGCGGCTTAAGCGGTCCCTGAGCTGCGTGGAATACGTATCGAAGTACTCGATCGGGCTGGTGTACGTACGGTCAAGCGCTTCTGCCAGCAAGCGGTCGCTCTCGATGGAATGGCTGACGATGATGCTCTCGTCGATCATGCCTTTGATCTCGTTGGCCGCGCGTTCGACGGATGTGCGCAGGTTATGATCTTCCCTCTCCCGAATTTGTTTCGCATTCTGATCGTAGAAGAAGAGATGAACCGCGATGATCGGAACGAGAAAACAACAGATATAGATCATCAGGAACTTGTAGGTCAGCGGGATATCATTGATGATGTTCCGCATCGGCTTCGTGAACCGCATTCCGTCACCTCAGCTTCATATTCTTGAATGAGGATGGCGTCATGTCCGTATGCTGCTTGAACTTCGACGCGAAATACTCCGAATCGCGGTAGCCCAGCATGGCCGCAATAGCCGATATTTGCAGATCCGTGCGCAGCAGCAGCTTCTGCGCTTCCTGCATGCGAAGCCTGTGCAGATAGTCGAGAATCGATAGCCCGGCGCGCTCCTTGAACAGCTTCCCGAGATAAGCCGGATGATAACCGCATAGATCCGCCAAGTCCTCGATTCGAATTTTCTTGTGATAATGGAGCCTCAGGTAACGGATGACGCCAGCGACCGCGTTGTCCTCATCGATCGCATCATCGGCTCGCGTCAGCCTGTCAACCATGCGGCGCGACAGTTCCCCCAGCATAGCGTGAATCTCATCCGGGATGATCGGTTTCAGGAGATACCGGTCGATCTTGTATGGCATGGCCTGTCTGACGTACTGGAATTCCGCATACCCGGTCATGATCACGATCCGCGAGCTTACCTGAAGCCTCTCCCGCATCGCCCGAATCAGATCATGCCCGCTCATGCCCGGCATGCGAATATCGGTGATGACCAGATCGGGCTGCTCTGCTTCGATCCATGCCAGCGCATCTTCCGGATCATCCAGGGCTGCCGTCAGCTCATACCCAGAGCCCTTCCAATCGACCATCGTCTCCCAGCCTTGCAGCATGTGCCGTTCATCGTCAATGACAATCGCCCTGTGCATGGAATCTCCTCCTCGTATAACCGCCGTTCGCCGCTCGTTAAGCATAAATAGGCTGCCGTAATTCCCGGCAGCCCAGATGCACAATAGAAGTCATCGAGGTCAACTTGAACGCGGCGAATGCCTACGCAATGACCGATCCCTATCCCTTCACGCTGCCAAGCACGAGCCCCGTCGTGAAATACTTCTGCAGGAACGGATAGATGACCAGAATCGGTATCGTTGCCAGGAACAGCTGAGCGGCACGCCCCGTGCGAACGTTCATCATAGCGAGGAGCTGCGTGTAATCCCGGCCAGCCTTTAACATCAGTTGCTCGAAGCTCTGCAGCAACGTCTGCAGATAGCTCTGAAGCGGATAGTTCGAAGGATCATTCATGTAGATAATGCCGTCGAACCAGGAGTTCCAATGTCCGACGATGCTGAATAAGCCGACCGTTGCGAGCGCGGGCTTCAGGAGCGGCAGCAGGATGCGAACCAGAATCTGCATCGGACCTGCGCCATCGATCGTCGCGGATTCCTCGATCTCTTCCGGCAGTCCGCGCAGAAAGTTCATCAGGATGATCATGCTGAATACGGGCAGCGCCCCCGGCAGGATCAGCGCCCAGATCGAATCGATCAGTCCCGTCTTGACGACGATCAGGTAGCTCGGGATGAGCCCGCCGTTGAACAGCATCGTCACGACGAAGAACCCCATATACAGATTGCGGCCCGCTACCTTGTCCTTCGTCTTCGACAGCGGATACGCGGCCAACACCATCAGGGCGAGGTTGACGATCGTGCCGATCACGACACGCTGGACGGAAATCCAGAGCGATCGCACGAATTCGCCGCCTTCCAGCGCGAATTCGTAGGCTGATGTCGTAAAGTTAATCGGCCAGAATGCGACATCGCCAGCCGAGACGGCCGCGCTTCCGCTGAACGATACAGCCAGCAGATTCACGAACGGCAGCACGCACAGGAGCGACGTCAAGATGAGAAATGTATAGTTGAACGCATGGAATAATCTGCGCCCGATGCTTTTGTCTTGGACCATGCTTAACGCCTCCTTAGAAAATCCTGTATCCCGCAACCCGATTCGCGAGCACGAACGACACGACCACCATGATGCACGAGACGACTGACTTGAACAGGCCGACTGCGGTCGCGACCGAATATTGCGCTTGCTGAATGCCGAGCCGGTAGACGTACGTGTCGATAATGTCGCCCGTCTCGTAGACGACTGGCGCATAGAGGTTGAAGATCTGGTCGAAGCCCGCGTTCAGCACGTTGCCGAGTGCCAGTACGGACATCAGGACGATCGTCGGCGCAAGCAGCGGAAGCGTGATGTGGATCGTCTGCTTCCAGCGCTTCGCGCCGTCGATCAATGCTGCTTCATACAGGCCGGGATCGATGCTCGTCAGCGCCGCGAGGTAGACGACGGTACCGAAGCCGAAGCCTTTCCAGACATCGGTCACGATCATCGTCCACGGGAATAGGGACGGATTGCCCAAGAATGAAATCGGCTGAATGCCAAGCATCCCCAGGAACGTGTTGACGATGCCGTCGGATCCCAGTATATCGATCAGAATGCCGGCCATGATGACCCAGGACAAGAAGTTCGGGACATAGACCAGCGTCTGGAACGTTCGTTTGACGAGCGAACGCGCCACCTCGTTAAGCAGCAGCGCGAAGATGACAGGAACGACGATGCCGAGTATGATCTTGAAGAATGACATATACAACGTGTTCCAGATCGTTCGCAAGAAGTTAGGCTGATTAAACACATGCTGAAAGTTCTCCATGCCTACCCACGGCGAATTGAAGCCCATGCCGGGATTGTAATCCTGAAAGGCAATAATCAGCCCATAGAAGGGCAAATAGCTGAATATAAACGTGAGGATGACACCGGGGATCAACATCATATGGTAAGCTTTCTGTCTACGCAATTTGGCTAGCATGCCGTTCCTCCGTTCGTACCCATTGACGCCGAAGGAGGCGAGTGTCCTCGCCCCCTGCCGCGCGGGTCAAGCCTTGTATTATTTATCGCCGTACATTTCGTTGACAGCCTCGGTCGCAGCGTCGCCGCCGGCTTTGCGCCAGTTCGCGACGATCGTCTCGAAGTAATCCACCGACTCGGCTCCCATAATGATCTTGGTGAAGCCTTCCGTCAGAATGTCATCCAGCGAGGATCCATAATCGGCGAGCTTCTTCGGCGGTGCGCCCCATAGAGCCGTCTCGATGTATTGCTTGTTGTCGATAATCTCCTTGGAGATGCCGTAGGCATTCTTCGGTGCGCCTTGCTGGAGATAATCGCCCGTCGCCGCCGGCGTGCCGTTCTTCATGAACTCGACGCTGTTGTTATACTTCTGCCACATGCCGCTCGTCGTGAATGCGCTCGTGTCGCCTGACTTCAGCGCTTCGCTTACGCGCGAGAATTGTTCGTAGTCCGTCTGCGGGTTAATGACTTTGAAGGCACCGGTAACATGCGCAAGGTCTTTGTCAATGAAGGCAGACATCGTCTCAGGCGTCTCGTACTGCACGCCTTCATCCAACATATAAGCGTAGAAATTAAGCAGCTTGATCGCGGCTTCCGGATGCTTCGACTTCTTGCTCACGACCGTGTACGCGCCGTTCGCGAAGAAGATCGATTGCGTCGCATCGCTGCCGTCTTTCTTCTTGATCTTGTACGGATAGAATACGGCGTCCTTGCCCAAGTTCGTAACGACATCGACGCCCGGGTTATAACCCCACCACTGCCAATACGGCTGGATGCCGACTTTGCCGCCGACGACATTAGCATTCATCGCTTGGAAGTCCTTGATCGGGAATTCCGGATCGATGATGCCGAGCTTATACCACTCCGCCCAATCTGCGAGCGCGTCCTTCATCTCAGGCTGAATCGAGCCATAGACGAGGCTACCGTCATCGTCCTTGAGCCACATGTCCGGGTGGGCATCCCACGCGACCGCAAGGGCGTTCAGATAATCCAGCGTCTGGTCGACGGCCATGCCGTATCCGCCATAAGCCTCCATGAACTTAAGGGCGATGTCCTTCACGTCGTCGATCGACTGCGGATCAGGCAGACCGAGCGCTTCCTTCCAATCGTTCCGGATCCAGATGAAGTCCGGCTGATCGATGAAGCCCCAGTGGAAATGCGGGATGCCGTACATCTTGCCGTCCCGGATGCCCGATTCGTAGCTGGAACGGTCGGCTTCCATATAGCTCTTCAATCGGTCTGAGGCGTATTTATCGAACACCTCTGTCAGATCCATCAGCATGCCTGCCTCGGTTAACTGCTGCAGCTGAGACGGATTGACGTGGAAGACGTCTGGCAGCTCGTTGGACGAGATGGCCAGGTTCAACTTCGTGTCGTATTCGTCGGTTACCCAGTCCGTCACGACCTCGATATTGAACCTTTCCTTGTACGCTCGCGTCCACACGTTGTTCGTCATGTCGTCGCCTTCCGGGAATTGCGCGGAATTGTACTCGCCCCGAACCGTATGGATGGTCACCGTCTCATCGTACTTGCCGAACGCGTAGTCGACCTCCCCGCTCTCATTCACGGCTTGTCCGGGTTCGGCGCCATTCGACGTGCCGCCTTGTTTGCCTTCATTATTGCCGTTGTTGCTGCATGCAGCGAGCACGATCAGACAGCATGTCATCAAGATTGCGAATAATTTTCTTCTCATGTTGACCCCCCTAATGGATGAATGCCTCTTCATTGTAAGACAATCCATGTCAGGCAATATATCAACGCATTTGACCGGAAACGTGCCTATTTTTGACCGCTTAGTAGAGGGTTGGAAGCGCGTACAGCGATGTGTCAAAAAATTGCCCGATCCGATCAAAAAAGTGCATGAACCGGTCGGCGCGCTGCCAAGTGCACGCAAAAGACCCTCAGGCAGTCATTTGACTGCTTGAGGGTCTTGTCTGCCTAACGCGGCATGCGGACGCGGTCCAGTTCGTGTTGAATCGACTCGATCGCTCCCGACAGTTCCTTGCCAGCAAGATACGCGTTCACTTGCTCCAGAATCGCGACCTGAAGCGACTCGGTCGACACGGTATGCGGCCAGTAGATCATCGCGTCCGATCTCATGACGATCGCCTTGAATTTGTCGACGATCGGATCGTTAACCAGCGCGCCCTGCACCGACGGAACAGACTTCAGCGTCCATGCCAGCTCCTGCTGCTTCTCCCTGCCGTTCATATAGGCAAGGAATCGCTTTGCTTCCTCCGGATGCGACGTCTTGGCATTGATAACCTTATAGGAACCGATATTGATATTCGGTACCGTTCGCTTCTCGCCCGGCACCATGAGGAAGTCGAACGCTTGGTCCGGATTGCGCGAAGTGACATTCGGCAAGTCCCACGTCCCCGTCACGAGCATGGCCGCTTCGCCCCGCACCAACATGTCCTTGGACTGCTCGTGCTTATGCCGCTGCCAATCCACCGGCACGAATCCGCGGTCGACGATCTCCTTCGTCTTCTTCATCGCATCCGTCAGGATCGGATTATCCGCCCTCACATCCCCCCGCTCCAACTTGGCGGTCCACGCTGCATCCGCGCCATTATTCGACATCATCGATCCGAAGAAGAATTGCGGCACCCACCACTCGGCATTCAGTGCAATCGGTACGATCCCCTGCCGCTTGATCGCTTCGCACACTTGAAGGAAATCGTCCCAGGTACGCGGAACCTCTAGCCCAAGCCGTTCGAACATCGTCCGATTGTATAGAAGTCCATCCGTATGCATCAGTCCCGGAACCCCGTATACCTTGCCGTCTACCGTCACGGGTGTCAGTGAAGACGGCAAAAAGTCATCGAGGAAACCGGAGCCGCTTAGATCCAGGTATACATTGTGCTCGATCCTGCGGATCTCCTCGAATAAGCTTGGGGACCAGACGTCGAACACGTCCACCTGCTCGCCGCCGAGCAGCCTCATCTTCAGGCCATTCGTATAGTTGATGACCTGAATGTAGTCGATCTCGATCCGGATGTCGGGGTTGGCCCGCTCGAAATCGGCAATCGCATCGAAGTGCGTATTGCCCGTCTCCGAAGACTCCAACTGATAGCTCGTATACCGCAGCACGACCGGTCTGTCCAGCCTGCTCGAGCCGACTGAGGCTTGATCGCGGCCATCCCCGACCCGATTTGGCGCGGCGGGGTTGCCGCATGCCGCGAGTAACGCCCATACAGCACACAGAAGAAGAAGTGTCGTCAAAAGTCGGAAATCTCTCATGAACCTGTCTCCTCTCCTGTGCCGGGATTGCGGGACATCTCCTGCTCCCGCATGGCGGGAAGCGCGATCCGGAACGTCGTCCCTTCGCCTGGCCGACTCCTGAACGCAATACCGAAGCGTCCGCCGTAATGAAGCTGCAGCCGCCGCTGCACATTATGAAGCCCGATTCCCCGGTGCCCGTCTCTCGCTTCCGACAGGCTGCGCCTTAGTGATTCTACCGTCTCCTCATCCATTCCGATGCCGTTATCTTCGACTTCGATCGCGATGCCGTCGGCATCGCGGGAACCTCGAATTACGATGGTGCCGTCCTCGTCTTGTCCCGCGAGGCCATGGAAGATCGCGTTCTCCACGATCGGTTGCAGGCTCATCTTGGGTATCAGACAATCGAGCAGCGACTCTTCCACTTCGACGGTCATAGCGATACGATTATAATAGCGGACCTTCTGAATCGCCATATAACTGCGCAGATTGGCCAGCTCGTCGCGAATCGTCACGACGGCCCCTTCGGCACGCGATGCATATCGCAGCATGGCGATCAATGCATCCGTCATATCCACGATCGTATCCGCCCGCTGCATCGAAGCGATCCACTTCACCGAGCCGAGCGTATTGTACAAGAAATGGGGATTGATCTGGGATTGCAGCGCACGCATCTCCGCTGCAGCCTTCTCCGTCTCCTCGTGTTGGATCTGCTCCACCAGACGCTTCAGTTCGCGGGACATCCGGTTGAACCGAACCGCTAAGTGGCCTATCTCGTCGCGGGACTGAATATCCTGCACTTGATCAAATTGACCTTTCTCGACAAGCTGAATACTGTTCATCAGCTTCTTGATCGGACGAGTGATGACGCCGGACAGCGAGATCGATACGATGGCCGCGAAGGCAATCATTAAGATGGCCAGCAGCATCATATTTTGCCGCAGAATCTCCCCTTCAGACGACAGCTCGTCCATCGGCATGTAGAGGTAAGTCGTCCAGCGTTCCCGATCGAATGGATTGGCCACAAGAATGTGGTTCGAAGGATCCGGGCGGACAGTCTCCGAGAACTTATGCCCGATATGCGAGTCATCCGCGTTGTAGATAATGTTATCCGACTCATCCACAATCGTGAAGCGTGATCGCAGCGACTCCTGCAGCCTGCCCCCCACGACATCAATGACGTCTAGGTCGATATTGACGACCAGTATGCCGATCAAGGTGCCGCTATTCATGTCCAGGATTTTCCGCGCATGCGCGATAACGAGCTTGCCGCTGCTCGACTGCCGGTCGATATGGGTGTCGAGCGTCATCGTCTTGCTGCCTGATACGCGGAAAAATTGGAACCACTCTTCCTCCGTTGGCCGGTAATCATAGTTGTACGGAGAATTGGTGCCGACGAACAGGTCTTGGCCGCCGTTCAAGTTATAGAGATAGAAGTCGATCTCCCGATCCTTCATCAACACGTAATTCATCAGCAGCCCGTAGGCCGCGCTCTCGTTCTCCTTATTATCATGACGCAAAAATTCCTGCAACGGATAATTGTCTTCCGCCGCCGCGCTTACGCTGCTGTTCATGCCGAAGCTGGCGACGAGCGAGATCTTCTCGATCTCCTTCAGATATTCTTCGATGCGAGTATTCGTCTGTCCGGCAACGTCCATCATCAGTTCCGTATATTTGCGCTCGAGCATCCGCTGAGATGAGGCATACGAATTGACCGTCATGACGGATACCGGGATGATAATGACCGTCAGGCAGATAATTAATATTTTGGCCTTAATACTGATGAACGGCATTCGAATTCGCATCGTTGCACCTCGCATGCATTAGCTAACCGCGATACTCCTCGGGCGTTACGCCGACAACCTTCTTGAATAGTTTGCTGAAGTACGTGTAGTTGTGGTATCCGACCTTGTCCGCAATCTCATATACCTTGTAGCTGCGGCTCTCGAGATACGACTTAGCCCGCTCCATCCGAATGCGAGTCAGATAGGCAACGAAATTCTCGCCCTTCTCCTGCTTGAACACCCGGCTTAGATAGGAGGGGTGCACGTTGATCTGTCCGGCAACGCTCTGCAGCGAGATCTCTTCCGAATAGTAGCGATGAATCAGCTCTGCGGCCATGTCTGCGTATCCGCTCTGATCACCGGGCCTGCTGTCCTTCACCGTCCGCAAGGCGTGATCCGTAACGATTCGGTGAACGTCTTCCCAGGTCTCCGCAGTCAACACCGCCTCATATGGCGAACCGCTGGTATCGAGTTGCCGCGCCAAGGCGCTAGGGATACAGGAATTGATCATTTCCGTCAGTCGGATGTAGGACTCCCGAATCGTCCGCTCGCTTGCATGAACGCCGGCCAATTCGGCACGAAATGCATCCAAGAAAGAGTGGATCCGCCCCTCATCCTTCAATTCGAGCATATCCCGGAATGCTAATTCGCGCTCGCCCGATGGAATCGCTTCGGTCCTTAGCTGTTCGTCGGTGCTCGCAGCGGCATTCTCAAAGAACATAACTTGTCCATAACCCATGAAGAAGCGCCGGCGCCAGGCTTGGTCGGCTTCCGAATAAGCCTTTCTAATATGCTTGAAACTCGGCACGATCGTGCTGACCCCAATCGAGATCGAGAGATTCATAAAGTCGATCATCGTCTTCTGAATGCCCGCGCTTAGCCTCTCGATATCGGCTCTCGCAGACAGCTCATTATCTGCCAACGTGTTCAGAATCAACAAATATTCGGCTGAGCTCTCGACAATGATTTCCTTATGCCGTGTACCGGGAATGATCTCTTCGAGAATGTTAACGATCGAATAGCGCAACAGCTTCTCGTCCTGCTCCACATACTTCTTCCTAACCTGCCCGAAGTTGTCGATTCGCAGCTTCAGCACTGCAAGCGAATCGGAACGGACGCTCAACTGTAGCTGCTCCGCCTTAGCAGACGCTTCTCGCTCATCGAGCAGTCCGCTGATCAAGTCCTTGAATAGTCGCTCTTTCAGGTGCATGTAGCTCTCCCTGTGATCGAATGGCGTTGGGAACTGACCGGATCCTTCACCGCCGTCGGCATGCATCAGTTTCTCCCGTATACCAGCCAGCAGTTCGCTGAGTATGTCCGGGGTAACCTCGCTTTTGATCAAGTAGTCCGTCGCTCCGAGCCGAAGCGCTTCCTTAACGTATTGAATCTCGTCAAAGCTGCTAAGAATGACAAATTTACAATTCGGAAGCGTTTTCGATAATTGCCGGATCAACTCAAGACCATCCATCACAGGCATCTTAATATCCGTAATAATAAGATCAGGCTTCTCCTCTAGCGCTAGATCGAGCGCCTCTCTCCCATTGGAAGCTTCGCCGACTTGCCGAAATCCATGCGATTCCCAATCGAGCATCGAGCGAATTCCGATACGCATGAGCAGTTCATCGTCAACAATGATCAGCTTGAACCTCATTCATTCAAGACCTCCATTGATCGAATATAGAATGCAATTGCTCCATACTACTATCATATCGCCCGACCGTTACCCGCAACTACAGTAATCTTAATGGCAGAATAGCATAATATTGCGATTCCACTCCTAGCCCATGAATGGCTGTGCTTTTGAGGCAAATAATGAGTTGATCTCACCAGAGATAATAGTATGATTGAACTATACGCTGCGACAGGAGTTGACTGTAATGCCTAAGCTACGCTTACATCTTGTAACTCCATACCTCGATGGCGATTATTACGGCCGGTTTTTTGCAGCATTACAGGAAGAGGCTGCGAAGCGCGAAGCTGCCATTTTTACCATTCAGACCTTTACCATCGATGAGCATCCGACGCCGTTCGCCTATCAAGCGGGATCAGAAGCAGCTGACGGCATATTTATGATTCCGCATTTCGTGCGTCCGCTATCCAGCGATTATCTCACCCAACTTGCTTCTTTCGGCAAGCCGATCGTCACGCTAGGCTTCGTCCAGCCGCTTATCGCAAGTCATGCAGTAGTTGCTGACCATATGAAAGCCGCCAAGGAAGCGGTACTTCATCTGATTCACCATCACGGACATCGAAGAATCGCATTTGTCGGCAATATTAAGCAACCTGATATTGCTCAGCGTTACGAAGGGTACCGAGAGGCGTTGGCAGAATCCGGCATCCCGTTCGATCCCGCGCTTCTATACATCGCTAGTGATCAGATGACGATGGGCGGGCGTCAAGCCGCCCGAGCGATGATGGCTGACGGCGGCCTCTCTTTCACCGCCGTGTTGGCTGGTACAGACCTTGTCGGCATAGGCATGATGGAATCGTTCCGGGAAGCCGGCATTCGCGTACCCGACGATGTGGCTATCGCGGCTTATGACGATATCTCAGCCGCTGCGACGACCTCTCCGCCGTTAACGACAATTCGTCAGTCCTTCGAGTCCATAGCGAAGGCTGGGTTCGATCTCATGATGCGCCTCATACAAGGGAATTCCATATTGCCCGGGAAGACCTACGTTGATGCTAATCTCATCGTCCGGCAATCATGCGGTTGTCCTGCCCCATCCAGAGAAGCGCATGATCCATCCTATGCAGAGATCAAGGGACAACTCGAACAATCCAGACAAGCCATCGAGAAGCTGACAATGCGCCAATACCAATTGTCCGGGACCTGGACCGCATCGACGATTCGTTCGGAAGCGGTCCACTTCTCCAACATGTATTGGAAGGATGCTTATTGGGGCTGCCTCGCGTTGTGGGACGAACATGACCCGGAGCGTAAACACCTCATTATTCACCAAGTATTCGGAAGAGACGGCGATCCGTCTCCTGCAGTAGGCTTACGGGTTCCGATCGAGCGTTTTCCGGAGAACGTCTGGCTCCCCGACCTGGGACAGAACGATTATATCCGTGTTCAATCGATTCGCAGTTCGAGGAAAGACTGGGGCTTTATCGCCCTTGCCGTACCCATGGATGAGCTCGTCCTAATTCCGTCTTCCGATATTATGATGCATAGCTCCACTTTCTTCGCGGCAGTGCTGGAAAATGGCCAATTAACGAGACAGATTCGCCATTTGGCGTTTCACGACAGTCTGACAGGGCTCCCTAATCGGAAGTGGCTTCATGACTTTCTCTCCGATTGCATCGTGGATGCGAACCGCAGCAAGCACCAAATAGGTCTGCTGTGGATCGATTTAGACAGATTTAAGGCAGTCAACGATACGCTCGGGCATGAAGCTGGCGACGAATTGCTTCGACAAGTCGCCGCGATGCTGGATCGTACGATTCGCGATTTTGCTGAGAAGCACCCGCCAATTACAGGGTACGTCGCACGAATCGGAGGCGATGAATTTATCGCATTATTGTGCGAAGTTGGCAGCGTTGATGAAGTAAAGCTGGCGGCGCATCGTATACTCGATCGCTTCATGATCCCGTTCCGGCTATTGGACCATGAGCTGTTGGCTTCATCCAGTATCGGCATCAGCATATATCCGCACGATGGATCGGACATTGATTCGCTCATGCGCAATGCAGATCGCGCCATGTACCAGGTCAAGAACAGCGGCAAGAACAATGTCGAGGCCTACTCGAGCGAACTTACGGACAGTCAGGGCAATACGCAGTTGTAAGAGGCGATTCCTTGCATTCGAACAAGAGCAGCGTTGCGGCGCTGCTCTATTTTTCGCTGCATCATAACGCGTTATTAATTTCCAGATTCCTACAACCGGATATCGAAATATATCGCCAGATGGTGTATCGTATAAGGTATACGCGTGATTGTGATTGCAAGGGTTAACTCAACATCGAGGAGCGTCAGCCATGAACCGGAATCCCCGCATACAATTCGTATCCCCTTACCTAGACGGCGATTATTACGGCAAAATTTTTATCGCGCTGCAGCGGGAGGCCAAGCTGCGGAACATTGATCTATATGTCGTACAATCGCTCGTGAATTTCCAGGAACAGCTTGCCTTTCCGCACCGAATCGGCATGGAAGCGACCGACGGCTGGCTGCTCATGACGAATCGGCAATCGCCGCTGCCAATGGAACCCGAGCTGCTGCACGCGATCGAGGCGTCGGGTAAGCCGGTCGTAACGATCGGCTACCGCGAGCATGCCATTGCTGCGCACGCCGTCGTGTCGGAGAACCGCCGTGCAGCCAAGGAAGCCGTTCATCATCTCATTCGGGATCATGGGCATCGACGAATTGCTTATATTGGAAGCAATGAGCATGTCGACCTGACAGAACGTTTCGATGGTTATTCGGAAGCGCTTGCCGAGAACGGCATCTCTTTCGACGAATCTTTGGTATACCTCATGGAAGACGCCATGCTGCCCGCAGGCATTGCGGCCGGCAAGGCTTTCCTTGCAGGGGGCAAGGATAAGGGCGTAACAGCCGTATTCGCTGCGACCGATCTCATTGCCATCGGGCTGATGGAGACGATCCGGGAAGCAGGCGTGCGCGTACCGGAGGATATCGCCCTGATCGGCTTCGACGATCTGCCATTCTCCGCTGCCGCCTCGCCGCCTCTTACGACGATACGTCAGGCGTTCTCCGATTATGCGTTGATCGCGCTGGAGCGTCTGGACGCACTAATCCGCGGCGAACGCTTCGCTGGACGTGAGGCTTATCTGAATACCGAACTCGTACGCCGCGCTTCCTGCGGTTGTCCGCATACGCCTGCAGCCGAGGCAGCTGTGGACACGCAGCAGAACTTATCCCGGGCAAATTCGAGTATTAACACGATCGTCCAACGGCAGTACCAGCTCACCTGGAGCTGGGCCAATACGATCAGCGAGGAGCATTACGATTTCAGTCGCATGTTCAGCGACTTTTACCCTTGGGGCTGCCTGGCGCTATGGGCGGGTCAGGATGACGGACGCCGGCAGCTTATTGTTAGCCAAGCATACGGCAATAACGGTCTCCCGGTCCCGGCAATCGATACGGCGATTCCCGTAGAGCAGTTCCCTCCGTCGTCATGGTTCCAGAACGTACAAGACAATCAGTTCGTCCATATCCATGCGATCCGCAATAGCAAGATGGATTGGGGCTTCATCGTCGTGATCCGCTCGGTCGACGACCTGCTCATGATCCCAGGCTCGGATCTTGCCCAGACCGGATTCACGATCGCCCATGCCGCACTGGAACGGGACGACTTGATCCGACAGGTACGGAACATCGCGGAGAAGCTGGAGATCGTATCCCGTACGACGAATGACGGCATCTGGGACTGGGACGTGACCGCGAACCGGATCGAATGGAGCATCCGCACCCGCGACATGCTCGGCATCATCGGCAAGAACGTGGACCATGAGCCGGAGTCGTTCTTGAGGCTCGTTCATCCCGATGACCAAGAGCAAGTTAAACTGGCGGTCTGCAACAGCCTGCGTAACGGGGACCCGCTGAAGATGGAATTCCGGATTGTGGGCGAGAGCGAAATGTGGATCTATGCCGCAGGCGACACGATCTGCGCCAGCGACGGGACCGTCACGCGCTTGATCGGGTCGCTGACGAACATTACGGGGAAGAAGCTCGCCGAACGCCGAATCACGCAGCTTGCTTATCACGACAGCTTGACCGGGCTGCCCAACCGCCAGATGTTTCAAGAGCGCGTCCTGCAATGCATGGAGCATGCCGATCGCAGCGGCAAGAAGTTCGGTCTCCTGCTTCTGGATCTCGACCGGTTCAAGAGCGTGAATGATTCCATGGGCCACCAGGCCGGCGACGAGCTGCTGCAGCAGGTCGCCGATTGGCTTCGCAGCGTCGTGCATGGATACCGTCAAGGGGATGCCAAGCGAAGAGAGCGCAGCATGGCCGCAAGGCTTGGCGGGGATGAATTCATCATGCTGCTGGATGAGATCGAAGGAGAATCCGACTTGCAGGAAGCAGCAGATCGCGTTCAGCTTCGATTCGAGCAGCCTTTCACGCTGCTCGGACAAGCCGTCGACTCCGCGTGCAGCATCGGCTATTCCGTGTACCCGGACGACGGGGGCGACAGCGATGCCCTGTCCCGCTCCGCCGATATGCGGATGTATCACCGGAAGGAATCCAATCGAAGAGACGCGAACCGTTAATTTCCGCAGGATGCGAACGGTTCCCAGACTAGACATACACAAACAGCAGCGGGTCATGATGACCCGCTGCCGTTTGGCATTTACTTAACCATACTCCAATTCGCTTGATGACTATTCCTTCACGCCGCCAAGCTGGAGCCCGTGCACGAAGTATTTTTGCAGGAACGGATACACGAGCAAGATCGGAACAGACGCGACGATCGTAATGGATGCACGGATCGACATCGGCGTCACCATATTGCGGGCGACGTTCGGGTCCGCTCCGGCCGCTACGGCAGGGTTGCTGTTCGAGATCATAGATGACGACAGAAGCTTCATCAATTCATACTGCAGCGTGCTGAGATCCTGCTTGGAGGATGCGAACAGGAACGTGTCGAACCAGGAATTCCATTGACCGACCGCTACGAATAGGGCGACGGTTGCGAGCACCGGTTGGCAGAGCGGCAGGATGATCGAGAAGAAGGTGCGGAAGTCGCCTGCGCCGTCGATCTTGGCCGATTCGATCAGCCCGTCGGGAAGCTGCTGCATATACGTCCGGATGACGATCATGTTGAATGCGCTGACCAGTCCCGGAATGATATAGACCAAGAAGTTATTGAGCAGATTCAGATCCTTGATCAAGAAGTAATACGGAATCAGTCCCGCATTGAAGTACATGGTCATAACGATAATGATCGTGACCGACTTGCGGAATACGAATTCTCTCCGGCTGACCGCATACGCCAGCATCGAGGTCAAGAATAAGCTCAGTACCGTCGCCAGCACGGTACGCGCTACCGATACCCAGAAGGCATTGAATATCGTTCCGCCCGCGAATACGGCGTCATAGTTCTGCGTCGTCCACACGCGCGGCCATAAGTAGATGCCGCCGCGAATCGTGTCATTGCCGGCATTAAGCGATACGGCAATCGTATTCAAGAACGGGTACAGCGTGACGACGGCCAACAGGATCATGAAGAGGCCATTCAGGGTGTGGAAGACAACCGGCTCAAGCTGCGTCGATCTCGATCTCAACGGTATCCCCTCCCTCATATCAGCCTGTCCTCACCAAGCCGCTTGGCTATGGTGTTGGCAGCGAAAATTAATGCGATACTTACGACCGTCTTGAAGATGCCGGCAGCGGTAGCGAGCGAGTAATTGCCGATCTGCAGGCCGTACTTCAACACGAATATATCGATCGTCTGTGACCAGTCGATCACGACGCCGTTGCCGAGCAAATATTGGACCTCGAAGCCTGCCTCCAGAATCCATCCGAGATTCATGATCAATAGGATGACCACGATCGCTTTGATTCCGGGCAACGTAATGTAGAGCATCTTCTGGTATCGATTCGCGCCGTCGATCTCCGCAGCTTCGTAGAGCGAAGGATCGATCGAGGTGATCGCCGCCAGATAGATGATGGCATTCCAGCCGACTTCTTTCCAGACGTGGGATGCGCCTACAATACCCCAGAAGTAATTCGGCTCGCTGAGCCACATAATCGGGGAATCGATGAATCCGAGCTTCATAAGGACCACGTTCACGATGCCGCCGTCTACGGACAGCGAGTTGGCGACAATGCCTGTTACGATGATCCAAGACAAGAAGTGCGGCAAATACGAGATGGTCTGGATCGACCGCTTGAATAATCGGTTCTTCACTTCATTAAGCAGGATCGCAAAGACGATTGCCGTCACGAATCCCAAGATCATGTTGATCATACTCATTGCGATCGTATTGCGAAGCACTCGAAGGAACGTTTCGTCGCTGAACAGAAATTCAAAGTGCTTGAGCCCAACCCATTTTTGCTCCGAGAACACCTTGCCTGGGCTGTAATTCTGGAATGCCATCGTCCAGCCCCATATTGGGTAATACGAGAATATCAGTACATATACCACAATGGGCAGCGACATCCAGAGCAGCTGCTGCTGACTGCGCATCCTGCTCCATAATGATGCTTTGGGAAACGTATTTTTAACGGTTGTAGCGGACTTCTCAGGTGGCGTTAATTCCGTGGCGCTCGCCATCGCGTTCTCCTCCATTTCTCCATGCGTCGGCGACGTAATCAATCATCTCTTGCGTTTGGAAAAGATTCGGAAAGCACGCGGACATTTCGCCGGTGCTTTCCGAAGTCTTAACGAACACGTATTGATTACTTAGAAGTCCAGTTCTCGATCCGCCATTGCAGCTGCTCGTTGATCCGGTCCTCGTAAGCTTTTACGTTAATCTTGTCGAACGCATCAACATACTCCTGCCATACATCATCGAATTTATCCGATTTGGACATAATCGCTTTCGGCAGGAACTTGAGCGACGTCTCGGACATCTGCTTGTTCGCAACCGATGCATCGGAGCCTTCGATCAGATCGATCTGCCAAGCTGGGTAATACACTGGGTTCTCCGGTGCAGGGGAGAAGAATTCGGTCCAAGTCTTGTGGCCGTAAGCTTCGAGCAATTCTTTGTCCTCCGGCTTAAGCGACTCGAAGTACTCTTCCGGCTGCGCGCCTGCGTTCGTCGCGTTGCCGTCGCTGAACGTGCCTTCAATCTTAGGAGCTGCACCGTTGAATGCTTCGGCTCTGTTAGCCAGCTTCCAAGTCGGGTCTTCTTGCTGCTTACGCTGTTCCGGCGTCCGGTAGAAGCGGCCGTTCTCGTCAACCAGGTAGTCGACGCCTTCTTCGCCCCACTGGAGAATCTTCTGCCATTCTTCCGTCATGATCGCGTCGAGGAACTTGATGATGCGAACAGGATCCTTCGCGTTCTTACTGATACCGAAGCCGTTGTTGAGGTTCGGAACCGGACGGTCGAGATACCAGTCTTTGATGCTTGGGTCAAGCGTAAGCGGGAAGCCTACATACGTTTGACCGATTTTGTTCTGGGAGATCAACGTATCTTCGCCTTGTTGGAAGTTCCAGTGCTGGTCGAACATGCCGACTACGCGGCCGGACGCAATTTTCGCAAGATACTGATCGTAGTTCTGAACGAATGCTTCTTTGTCCATCAGGCCTTCGTTGTACAACTTGTTCAGCTCTTGGTAGTACGTCTTCGCATAATCTTTCACCGCGAACACTTCCGCTACGCCGCCTTCCTTGACGACTACGCCGCCATCATTCGGATGTCCGATGAGGTGCTCCGGCGGGTTAAGCAGCGGGAATGTCCGCCAGTCGAATGCCAGCGACGTATAGCCGATCGACGGCTGTCCGTCCGGCGTCGTCGGATGCTTCGCCACATAATCGCGAATCAGCTTGAAGTATTCGTCAAGCGTCTTCGGTCTCGGATAGCCTGCTTCCTTCAGGACGTCCTTCTGAATCCAGAAAGCTGGGCCTGCATAGTAGGTTGCCTTGAATTCGCCGTGGATGATGCCGAAGTTCGGCAGCCAGTAGATATGGCCGTCGCTTGGATCCTTCATCTTGTTCCACTCATTGGCGAAGTGCTTCTTCAGGTTAGGTGCATGCTCTTCGATCAGGTCTTCCAGCGGGATAACCGCGCCGGCTGCAACCAGCTTCGTATCGGCCGTGATGAGGTCCGGATACTCGCCGCCTGCGATCATGACGCCGAGCTTCTGCTGCAGGTCGCCGACCAGGAATTCCATCTCGAGCGTTACGCCGAGTTCATCCTTAATCCGCTTATAGATCCGGTTGTCCGGCGTCGGCGTCTGGTTCGGACCGCCGATGAACACCGAGATCTTAGCAGGTTCAAGCTTTTCGCCGGCTGCATCATTGCCGCCGTTGTCGCCGGAATTGGCTTGCTGCCCGGTCGAATTGCTGCCGCTGTCGCTTGTGCCGCTGTTTTTGCCGTTGTTACCGGAATTGCCGCTGCAGGCAGCCACTACCAGGATAAGCGCCAGCATAATCGGCACTACATGCCAGAACTTCTTTTTTGTTGCCCCCATTGAGAAAGCTCCTCCTTCGAGATGATTAGTAGCATTACATCTTCCATTATGAGTAAATGAAAGCGATTGCAAAATATACGAATTTAAGCAGTATCCCCCCCGTAATTCAAGAAGTTCACTGCTCTGACAGCAATCGTTCGTTCCGCTGTGCCTGCGTCCGATAATCGGTCGGCTTCATGCCTGCCCGCTTCTCGAAATGCTTCAAAAAATGCTGATATCCGTTATAGCCGACCGATTCGGCTATCGCGCTAAGCGATGCATCGGCATGCCCAAGCTGCCGCTTGGCATCCTCGATCCGAAGCTCATGCACGTACTCGAGTATGCCGATGCCGTAGCGCCGCGTGAATGACTGTCCCAGATAGACGGGATGCACGTAGAACCGCTCCGCAACCTCCCGAATCGTGAACGTCTCCTTGTAATGGGCGCGCAAATAGTCGGCTACCTCGGCTTGGATGCATGGCTCCTCGGACACGGGCGAGCCGTCCGAGGGGGCGTCGCCGGAATCCGAATGACGCCGTTCGCGTTCGCGAAGCTCCTGAACCAGGCTGCCCAGCACCTCCTCCGCCTCCGTTCCGATAATCGGCTTGGTCAAGTAGTGGGTCACGCCTAGACGCATGGCGCGTACCGCATAGTCGAAATCGTGGTACCCGCTTGCGATCACGAAACAGACCGGTCCCTTCCCTGACCGGCGTGCCTCCTCGATCAGCATGAGGCCGTCCATGACAGGCATCCGGATATCGGTTACTACGAGATCCGGCGGTTCGCGGCGAATATGCCGTATGGCTTCCTCCCCGTTCCGATACGTGCCGGCAATCTGGCAGCCGAGACGCTGCCAGTCGATCGTCAGCTGCAGGCCGTCCAGCGCAAGCGGTTCATCGTCCACGAGCAGCACCTTATACACGACTAGAGCCCCCCCTTCTCCCCCTCCGGATACAATAACGCAAGCGGAATGCAGAATCCGGCCTGCGTACCGCGTTCTGGCTTGCTGGCAACTCGAAACCGCGCCGAACCGCCATAGAACAATTCCAACCGCCTGTAGACGTTCCGAATGCCGATGTTGTCGGTCCCTCCCTGCTCGGAACGCGCATTGTCCAGCACCTGCTTGAGCTTGTATGGCTCGATGCCGATCCCGTTATCGGTCACGAGAATCGCAAGCTCGTCCTTTTCCAGCTTCGCGACCACTTTGATCATGCGGTTATCTTTCTTCGCCTGCAGCCCATGCTTGCATGCGTTCTCCACGAGCGGTTGAATGCTCATGCGGGGGATGCGAAGCCCGAGCGCATCCTCGTCGGCCTCGAATTCGTATTCGAACAGGTCTCCAAAGCGAAACTTCTCGATCTGAAGGTACATCGTCGTATACTGCAGTTCCTCCCGCAGCGGGACGAGGTCGTCCTTCCGGCCGAGCAGCTGCCGCATAAGCAGCGATAAGTTCTTCACGACTGAGGCGACGTCGGTATAGCCGTTCTTGATGCAGACGACGAGCAGTGCATTGAGCGTGTTGAACAGAAAATGCGGGTTGACTTGGCTGTGAAGCGCGGACAGCTCAGCGCGTACCCGTTCCAATTCGAGGCTCTTCTGTTGGATTTCAAGCTTATAGACCTCGTTGATCAGCATATTGATTTTGCCGGTCATCACGTTGTATGAGCGGATCAAGGCGCCGATCTCGTCCCGGCCTTCCGGAATGAAGATCCGCTCGAATCTTTCGTGCTGGATCTTGGACATATGTCTGGCTAATTTGTTGATTCGATAATGGTAAGAGCGAAGGATGATAAGGACGAGCAGCGTCGGAATGACCGTGCTGACGGCCGCGAGCCATAGGATAGACCGTCCGGCAGCGGCCAGCAGGCTGTCGATGCGCCCTGTATCGGCAATGCCGACCATTTTCCAGCCCTTGATGTATTTGACATCTCCCAGCAGCCGCTCGATGACGTAATCCGATTCCGAATCCTCCGTGTACGGCAGCTCCGACGCGATTGGATATGATCTCGCTTCCGCGTCCGTACTATCCGCGACAACGCGATTCTCTTCGTCGATCAGCAGCAGCCGCAAGTACCCGGACTCCCGGCTGAGGATGCTCTGGATTTTGTCCGCATTAAGGTCGATGCGCAAATATTTATCATGCTTCGAATAAGCGGCATAACTGTTCATCTTGCTCAGCACGCTGATTCGCCGGCCGGAGTTGAGGAAGCTGTTCTCGTTATACGAAGCGAGCAGAATGTCCCCGTCCTTGCTCGACAGCTGCTCCAGCCATGGCACATCATCGACGCTGCCTCCGATGACGTAATAATTCGTTCCCGTCTGAATCGACTCGTTATTGGTATAGATCCGAATTTCTAATATATTCGGGTAAGCGGACATATAGCGTGTCAGGTTATTGCGGAGAGATTCATAGTAAGTCTCGAAGTAGTCCACCGGCGCATCGTACGTGCGGTCGATCGCGGCATTGATCGATTCGTCCCTCGCGATCGAGCGGCTTAAGGCGACGGATTCGTCGATCATGCCTAGCAGCTCCCCGGATGCCCGTTCGATCGATCGGTGCAGGTTGTCAACCTCGCGAACTCTGATGTCCGCCGAGTTCCGCTGATAGAAGAACACGTTCATGGCCATGACAGGCAGCAGGATGCACAGAAAATAGATGAGCAGAAACTTATACCTCAGCGGAATGTCATTCACGCGATGAAGGAACGTTACATGTTTTAGCACATCGCTCGTCCTTGCGGACTGCCACCACCAGTCACTGGGTTAATACAGCCGTGCACCGTTCCGGTATTCGGACGGCGAAGCGGCCGTTAACGCTTTGAACTTCTCGCCGAAGGCATCGGCATCGTGATAACCCAGCATCTCGGCGATCGCCGCGATCTTGAGATCCGTCTGCCGGAGCAGCCGTTTGGCTTCCGCTATTCGCAGACGATGAATGTAATCGCGAACCGAATACCCTGTCTCCTTTTTGAACAGCTGACCGAGATAGACGGGGTTATGCCCGACGAATTGCGCGAGCTCGGCGATCCTAATGTTGGTGCGGTAATGGGTCTGCAAATACGCGATAGCCCGAACGACGGCCCCTTCGTGCTTAGCCACCGATTCGTGCTTGTCTATCGCTGCGCCGGCGACCGACAACGGACGCGTCGCGGCATCCGTCGTCAACTCGATCAAGAGGCCGTGAATCTCTTCCGGTATGAGCGGTTTCAGCAGATAGCGGTCGATCTTATACGGCATCGCGAGCCGGACGTAATCGAATTCCGAATAGCCGCTCATGATGACGATGCGGGACGTCGAGCGCAGCTTCTCTCTCATCGTACGAATCAATTCCAGACCGTCGATCCCGGGCATCCGAATGTCGGTAAAGACCAGATCAGGCTTCATCGACGCCACCGCTGCGAGCGCTTCCTCCCCGCCTGAGACGGCCGCGCACAGCTCGAATCCATAGGTGCTCCACTCGATCATCGTCTGCCAGCCCTCGAGCATGTAGGGCTCGTCATCGACTACCAGTACTTTGCGCATTCCGCTTATCACCTCACGCTAGGGAATGGGGAGCTGCTTGTATCGCGCTACCGATTCTTGAAGTATTGCTGCACGACGAACTGCATAAGCTCTCCAGGCTGCTCCGTAATCGTCTCTGCCTGATCGGCGAAGAGAACGCCATTCGGCGCATCCGGCGTACATGGCGCCCACTCGGGCAACTGCGCGCCGATCGAATCCTGGCCGTTCGGGTCTCCCGTGCGGATGAAATTCACCCAGTAATCGCACATTTGGCGGGCCAGATCGTAATGCTTGCCGACGAATGGCCGCCAGCACTTGGCAAGCGTCTCGAAGAAGAACCATAGATCGACCGAGTGGAACGTGCCCGGATTGTCCCAGCCTGGTATCTCGGCATCGAAGTTATAGTAATACAACGGCGCGTTCGCGCCAGTATCCCGGTTGGCCTGCGCGAGAATGCGAATCGCGTACTCGATGCTGCTAACGGATGCGTTCCTCTTAATCGCCCCTATATCGCCCGAATGTGCGCCGCACAGTTCCAAGAAAGTATCAGCCTCGTCGCCGAACAACTCCACGGCCATAAGCCGGAGTTCGTCCGTCGTATTGACTTGCGGCACGCTGAAGAACTCCGAGGATGTATGGCCGAGCATGACCGGCACCATCCAGCGCTTGTTCTGCTGGAACAATTCGAACGCGTGGCCTACGCTGAACGCTTGATCCGTGACCGTCCCCCAGAAGCCGCGATAGGCCACCGCCTTGTCGCGAAGCTCTACCGCATCGATTCGGCGGGCCTCCGCGAGCGAGGTCACGCCGAGGTATTCGAAGAACTTGATGCCTTCTTGCTCGGCCTGGTCCAGTTCTTTGACGAACTTGGGCATGCCGCCGTTCGGATACAATGTGGTAAAGACGCCGCTCTGTACGATCGCACGCTGGAACAGCCCCTCATTCTGAGGCGATGTAAGCTGACTCATGACGCTCCCGCCGCCTGCTGACTGGCCGCCGATCGTGATGTTGTCCGGATCGCCGCCGAACGCGGCAATATTGCGCTTCACCCATCTGGTAGCGGCCTGCTGGTCCAGGTGGCCGAAGTTAGCCGGCGCCTCCGGCGATTCTGCCGTTAGCTCAGGATGGCATAGGAAGCCGAATACGTTCAGGCGATAGTTGATCGTCACGACTACGATGCCGCGGCGCGCAATGCGTTCCCCGTCGAACTCCATCTCGGCCGGATGGCCGACCTGCAGCCCGCCACCGAAATACCAGACATAGACCGGCAGCTTCTCATCCGCGCGCTTGGCCGGTGTCCAGACGTTCAGGTACAGGCAGTCCTCGCTCATGGCAATGTCCGGCTCGACCGCCCATTCCCGCGTATAGATGTTATTGTCATCGATTTCTTGTCTCACCTGCATGGACACCGGTGCGAATGCATACGCTTGAAGCACGCCGTCCCAGTTCGCAGCCGGCTGCGGTGCGCGCCAACGATACTCGCCTACCGGCGGGGCGGCGAATGGAATGCCCTTGAAGCTCGTAATTCGAGGATCGGCTGCCGGCAGCCCTTGTACGGCGCCGTTCTCTACCTGTGTGATTCTCAGCACGGATGTCTGCCTCCTTATGAATAACGAAATACTGCCAATGATTTGCCAAAATTATAGAATGCAAACGCAATCAAAACAATGATCAATGCGCATGTCTAATTGATGGATTCTAACATTTTGCTAAAACGTTTTCATAATTCTTGCCCAGCGACGCGATATCCCCCGAAATCCCTGTAAAATCGCGCAGAAACATCCCTTCTCACCTCATCATGATCGATAAAACGGTTGACAATATGAACGTTGACCATTACATTTTCTCATCGTTACTATAACGAAAACGCAACAGGTCGGAGCAAAAGAAAAAACCGGCTCGGAAGCCGGTTTCGGTCGTGGATGTTAGCGGCGGTCAGCGCGCTTGCCCGAAGTCGCCGCAAGATTCGCGATAAATAAACGGTGTCTCATACACGAGTGATTGAGGCGCTGTTGTCGGGTCAAGAATCCGCTGCATCACCAAGCGGATGCTTCCGACAGCCATCTCTTCGACAGGCAGCTTGACGGTCGATAAGGACGGCACGCTGTACTTCTCCGTATCATGGTCGCCGTAAGTCAATATTTCCATCTGTTCGGGAATTCGGATGCCTGCCCGATGGAATACGGGAAGAGCGGCGACAGCCATGAGCCCTAGCGGGAAAAATATCGCGGTCGGCAAGTCGGCGCCGTTCTCCACGATCTTCTTCGCCGCCGCATTCCCTCCATCCATTGTCATCGGAGCGGCTTGAATATGCCGCTCGTTCAATTCAAGCCCATACTTCCTGCACGACTCGACGAACCCGCGATAACGCAGGTTGTTCTCCGAACCGACGAGATGCTCCGGCACGATCGTCCCGACCTTCTTATGTCCGCGAGCCGCGAACAGCTCTGCCGACTTGCGGCCGATCTCGTACGTATCGACGTGGACGCAAGAGTAGCTTCCGCTCATCCGATTGAATAGCACGGTCGGCACATTCAACGGATGCTCTTCCAGGTAACGCTGCTCCTCTACGGATATCCCCGTCAATATTGCGCCGTGATAGATGCCCCGATCGCATATCTCCTTGATTCTATGAACCTGCTTCCGACTATAGGGCTGGATGATCATCTCGAATTCATGCTCTTGTTCCAGTAACGAGCTCTGCGCGCCGACGAAGAACCGCCCCAGCAGCTCCGAAGAAGCGTCGGAAGGCCAGAAGGTCGCAATGACCGGTATGTTCCGGCTATTCGATTGTCTCAGCCTTCTCGCGGACACGTTGGGCAGATACCCGACGCCTTGCGCCGCCTCCAGAATGCGCTGCTGCGTCTTCTTCGAGATTCTCATCTCGTCGCCGCGTCCGTTAAGGACGATCGAGATCGTTCCTATGGAGAGCTTCGTACGCTCTGCAATTTCTCTAATCGTTGACATCCCGATCCGTCCCATCCCATTCGTATTACTTCATTAATAGGGAACTTGACCGGTATTGTCAAGGCACAATCATTATCCGTTGGCTCTAGCCAAGCGAATGACGTTCCAGGACAGCTTCTTCGCGTCTACCTTCACGACGCCGCCGTCCATGCGGGTAGCCGTATTGATCTGCGGCTTGATCGCGTCCGGGTTATCGTGACGGTTCCCCTTCGCTAGATCGTCGGTATACATCTCGATGTGCTCGACGAACCGATAACCCTCGAAGCCGCGGACGTCCAGACTTACTTCGATGTCATCCGTAATCGCACGGTTGATCAAGAAGATGGTCGCCTCGCCTGTCTCCTCATGGTAGACGGCTGCCGATTCGATCGCTTGCACATTCTCGTAAGCGTACGATTGATTGGAGCCCGAGAGGGCGAACTGTTCGGTATTGAAGGTCGGACCGTCCACGACCGGCATAATCGACATGCCGCCCCGCGACAATATATTCATCTGATAGAACGGATAGTAGGATGCGTTCTTCCATACATGCTTGCCGTCGAAAGCCAAGGCATGGCGAATGCCCCCGGTCATGCAGCCGATCTTGATGCGATCCGCGTGGCGCAGGAACGTAAGCAGTACCGACGATGTCGCAAGCGCATTCAGCATCTGATGGGAATGGAACCTTCCGTCGGCCTCGAGCTGGAGCGCAGGGTCATGGTACTTAAAGTCATTCTCTCGCGGCGCGAATTGAAAATAGCTCTTGCTGACGTCATGCCACCCTCTGCGTCCGTAAGGAACCTCGATCGATTTAGCAAAATTCACGCCGTACTCATCGAACGAGATGTACATTTTCTTAGGCGTGCGAAGCTTGGTCTGCAGATAGTCGCATGTCGCGATCGTCGTGTTGATGTACTCCTCGAAGACGGAGGAGATATTGAGATAGTTGGCGATATCCCCCTCCGGCGCGGAATGGTAATGGTGCAGCGAAATGTAATCGACCGATTCGTAGCACTGCTCGAGAGCTGCCATTTCCCATTCGGGGTAATGCTTGTGATGATCCGACGTCCCCGCGAATACCGTCTCCGCCTTATTGTCGACCCACTTCACGATCTTGGATATTTCATGCGTACGAATGCCGAAGCCGACAGGATCCTTCTCCCAAGAACCGATCTGCCAATGGCCGTCCATCTCGTTCCCGAGATACCAGGTCTTGATCGGATGCGGGTCGGCATACCCATGCTTCTTCCTCAGATCGGACCAGTACGTGCCCCCGGATACGCGGGAGTATTCCACCAGCTGCGCTGCGCTCTTCATCTCTTCCGTGCCGAGATTGATGGTGTACATCGGGTCCGTATTGACGCGCTTGGCCCATTCGATATATTCGTCGTGGCCGACGAGATTCGGCTCGATCTGGAACCAGGACAAGTCTAGCTGCACTTTGCGATTCTCGACGGGGCCGATAGAATTTTTCCAATCCCATCCCGACACCCAGTTGCCACCCGGCAATCGCAGCGCAGGCAGATCGAACTCGCGTACAGCATCGATGATATCACGCCGGAAGCCCATATCATCCGCTGTCGGATGCTCAGGACTGTAGATTCCGCCGTAGACCCAGTTGCCGATCGGCTCGAGGAATGCGCCGAATAATCGCTTGTCGACCTCGCCGATTTTATAAGCCGGATGGACGGTGACTTTTGCTTGTTTCTTCATACTTCCCCTCTTTTCCGGATAGTAGTTGTACTGCCTGCAAAGCTATGCGATTTCGTTTTAGCTTAAATCGTAACATTGCTTGACAGTTGAGGATATCGTATTGACTTTGTCGACGAATGCCCTTACGATCGTGTAACGATTTGCTAAAACGATATTGCAATTGGCATTACCCAGGAGGTTAACCCCGTGACAACGCAACCCAACAGCTCCATCTTACCTGCCGGCGCTCCGGCAGCCAGTATATGGACGGCCGATTTCATCAAGCTGACGATCGTCTCCACGCTGCTTCGAATCTGTACGCAGGTTCAGATTACGTCTATGCCCCTATTCTTCCTGCACTTGGGAGGCAGCAATGCCCTAGCCGGTCTGTCCATGACGTTCTTCACGCTGGCAGCGCTGCTAACGAGACCGTTAGTCGGCCAATCGCTCGATACGCGCGGGCGGAGGCCCATCCTGATCTGGGGGGTTGTCATCTACACGATCTCGACCGTGTTGTACGGATTGGTCGCGATCATTCCTGCGCTCATCTTCCTGAGAATCCTGCACGGCATCTCCTTCTCCGCTAGTTCGACCGCAACCAGCACGATGGTCTCCGACGTCTTGCCGGAGAGCAAGATGACGGAGGGCATCGCATATTTCGGCTTGTTCGGCACGCTGGCCGTTGCGATTGCGCCGTCTGCTACGCTCTATATGCTGGAAGTATCCGACTACGCCATGCTCTATTACATGACCGGCATCGTCTCCCTGATCGCCCTGCTGATCGGCCTCAGTATCGATACCGATAAAGGCCGGCCCCGCAAGCAGTTGGCTGCAAGCCGCGGCTACAAGCTGCTGGAGGCTCGCGCCATCCCGCCTTCAATCGTCGTACTGTTCGTGTCACTGGCAACCAGCACCGTCATGGTGTTCCTTCCGACTTATGCGATCGGCATGGACATCGGCCATATCGGCATGATCTTCGTCGTGCAGGCCGCATCGCTGGCCTTATCCCGTTTCATTGTAGGGCCATGGATCGCGCGGACGAGCGCACGTCTCGTCGTGACGGTCAACCTGGCTGCGCTAGGCGTGGCGCTATTCGGGATCAGCTTCTCCAGCACACTGTGGGAATTGCTGCTCTGGGCTGTCCTGTTCGGCTTCACAAGCGGTTGCCTCATCCCGCAGCTCAACGCGATGGCGATCACGAATTCGGATCGGGCGAATCGCGGCAAGGCCAACGCCACATTCTACATCGCGCTGGACCTCGGGATCGGAGCCGGCGCTGCGGGCTGGGGACTGTTGTCCGACTTCATCGCGCTGCGGTGGGTCTATCTGTTCGCCGGATGCCTCATGATCTTCACGATCGCTGCGTTCCTCTTCGGGGATGGACGCAAGAGCAAGCGCCGTTAACCTGACGGCAGCGTCACCTCGACGACATGCTGCCGACCTGTCCGGCCTTCTCCCGATTCGCCGAATGCTAAGCGGAGGAAATTGTACGCGCCATTGTTCCACACGCCGAAGTCATGCACGCCGCCCTGAATGACGACTTGGTACAAGCTTCCGAGCCGCTCCCCGGCACATTCCGCAAGACCCGCGATTGCGTCTTCATAGCACTTGATCGAGATGCCGTCCCCGTCGCCGCACGTCATGTATAGCAGGCGGAGCATAGGTCCGGCTGCCACGCTGTCCCCCAATACCGTCCCGTTGCTGGAGGTCGGCGCATTCGAGAAGGCGCCTACGTAAGCGAACAAGTCGGTCATCCCCGGCGCGCGTACCGTTGCCCGGAGTCCATTCCCCTGCTCGCCAGCCGATCCGATATACCGGGCAGCGTCGCTTCGGTATCCGCCCAGCACCAGATTGAGGCACTGCATGCCGCCCATGGATAGCCCTGCGATCGCGCGATGCTCGCGGTCTTGCAGGCCGCGGTCTTCCGTCTGCCGGCGAATATCCGCATGGGTCTTGAACGTCGATTCGATGAACGGCAGGAGATCATGCCGCAGTTCATAGTCGAAGTAATAGAATCCAAGCAGATTCGTTCCCTCCATGGTGAAGGAACGATCCTCCCAATCAAGCGAGCTCCTGCCGTTCGGGAAGACGACGATCAGCGGATCAATCTCGCCGTTCGCGATGAGATGATCGAGGATATGGAAGATGACCGGCCGACCGTCCTCTCTGACCTGCAGCCATTCATCACGGTCGCCGCCGACGCCATGCAGCAGGTACAAGACGTCGTACCGCGTATCCGGATCCTGCTCGTCGTATCCGTGCGGCAAATAGACATAGCATGATTTCTGTATGGGATCGCCAGAGGCCATCTCGCGCCCAACTTGGCCCGAATCAACGAGTTGATCCGTTACGAGCCTTCGCGATTCATCGATATAGTTCCGTACCGGGTACACCGCATCAACAATCGTCCCCTGCAGTTCCTTCCTCACCGCTCGCGTATACTCGGCGGGCAGCGTTCCTACGTTCACCTCTTGCATGAATGACTTCCTAGCGCACATATTTTTTCCTCCTCTATGGATGCCGGCGCTGCTCTCGACCGTCTCTCGGAACTGTAACCGCGATTCGCCAGCCATGCTATACTGGAGTTATCACAATTCGGCTAGGAGCGATACGTATGGTTACCATCCATTATGTCGAGAGCAATACGACGCACGCGCACGATTTTGTAATCGATGTGCCTTCCGGCTATCATTGGCTTCTCGTCATTACCAAGACGCCGGCGCTGTTCTGGGTAGACGGCGAGCTTCGGGAATACCCGGCCCACAGCGCCGTACTCTACCGTCCTTCGCAGAAGGTCTATTATAGGGCCAGCGCCGAGCAATATATCAATGATTGGATTCGATTTGAAACCAATGAACCTTACATTACGGAATCCTCGCTCCCGTTCGGCGTTCCGTTCGCCTTAGAAGATCCGGAGTACTGCCACAAACTCTTGGAGCTGCTGGCGATCGAACACCGTTTCACACGGGACTTCAGCGTCAATTCCATCGATCTGCTGCTCCGAACGTTAATCAACAAGCTTATGGAATCCTGCGTCCGTCATGACATATCGCCGCAGTATTACCACTTGCTGAGGCTCCGTACCATGATCCAGAATACTCCGGGCGACTATTGGTCGGTTCCTCGAATGGCGGATATGCTTCGCATCAGCCCGGGCTACCTGCAGAGCATCTACAAGAAGGCATTCGGCATCTCCTGCATGGATGACGTCATCAACAGCCGGATCCGCATGGCCCAGGAATATCTCATCCATAACAAGCAGACGGTTGCCGAGATTGCCGTTCGGTGCGGTTATCAGAATGTGGAGCATTTCTGCAGGCAATTCAAGCAGATGACAGGACAGACCCCCCGAGCGTTCCAGAGGCATGCGAAGAAGTGAGATGACAGCGTTTCCAATTGGGTGGGCAATTCCTGATCTATTCTTATGTGTCCTTGTACAATTACAGGTAAATTTTATAATATGATTCTGCAGATGTACAATGATCTAAACGAACAACTTATTGATCTATTCTAACTTGCTCTCGCGCGCATCGAGCACATTCCAATATTGACTTTTATGCATGCCGGCGTTACGATTCACTCGAAAGCTAAAACGAAAATGCTACTCATCATGAAAGGAGGATAACGAAACGAGACTGTAAGCGAATAGGACCATAACGAGGAGGAGATTAATCTGAGAAAAGAAACGAAGCTGTCGATGCAGCCCATCATGTTGATGCTTGCGCTTGTATCCTTGGTGTTCATGACCGCGCTTGGTCCCCTGCCCGACGTCTCTGCAGCCGCCGGCAAAGGCAAGCCGTCATTCGCTAAGAAAGGCACAATCGTCTTGACGGTCGGCGACTCCTATGCGCTCGAGCTCGCAAACAAGCCTTCCGGGGCAAGCTATCAATGGGTCAGCGACAAGAAAGCGGTCGCTGCCGTCAATCAGAACGGACTCGTGCAAGCAATTGCGGCAGGGACCTCAACCATTACCTGCATCATCACGACGAATAAGCATACCGATTATGTCAGCGCAAAAGTCATGGTCAAGGAGGCAGCTATGAAACCAACGCCAGATCAAGCCAAAGTACCTGTTGACGAGAATGGACTCGATGCCAGCGGAAGAATGGTCGCTTACTTCGGCTCGCCGGTCATCGACGGCACGACCGATCCGGTCTGGGACAAAGCGCAAGCGGTTACACCGAAGCACAGCAATGTCGAGACGACGGCAACGTTCAAGGCGCTGTGGGACGATAATGCCCTGTACATCCTAGCGGAAGTGAAAGATAAGAACTTATCCGTAGAATCCGGAACGCCTTATATGCAAGACTCGGTGGAGATCTTCCTCGACCAGAACAACGATAAGTCGCAGGAGTATGGCGCAGACGACTTACATATCCGCATCAACTACGAGAACACGTTGTCCGTGGATAACGGCAATCCGGAGCGTTATTACCATGCTGCGAGATTAACGAATGACGGTTATGTCATCGAGACGAGAATCGCCCTGCCGTCGCCGCCTGCGAACGGCAAGGTGCTCGGCATCGAGCTGCAGGTGAATGACGCGACGGGAGCAGAGCGTCTCGGCAGCATCAACGTTTTCGACTCGTCGGGCAATGCATGGATGGACACGACGAAATTCGGCGAAATCCTGCTAACCGGCAAAGGGAAAGGCGACGTGAGCGGATTGAATCCCTATGATCTTATGAATAAGGTCAAGCATACATTGAACATGAATTTCAAGCTCTATAAAAATTCGAATGTCGTCACGGATGTCATTGCGAGCATCATCGGCGACAGCGTGCTGAGCGGACACAAAGCCACCCAGGAGCAGCTCGACAAGCACTATGCCGCTATCGTGGAGGCTGTCGGCAAGCTGGAAATGACGGAGGAAGCGGCGAACGAGAAGTACTTCACACCTGTCCCTGACGAATATCGCGCAGATAGCGCCGAGCAGGGAACAATCGAAACCTTGTCGTACCAGACGCCTAATCTAACCGGCGGTAAGGATGACAAGAAGCTGCATGTCTATCTTCCATACGGCTATGATCCAACTGACTTGAATACCAAATACAATGTGTTCTACATGATGCACGGCGGCGGCGAGAATGAGGATCTTCTCTTCGGCGGCCCGGGCCAGAACAGAGAGCTGAAGAAGATCTTGGACAATATGATCGCCAAGGGCGACATCGAGCCGATGATCGTCGTCACGCCTACATTCAATGCCGGCAAGAATGACGTGGCCCTCTTCCACGAAGAGCTGGTTAACGACATCGTTCCGCTGGTAGAGACCAAGTACAGCACGCATGCGAAGTCCGGCAGCTTGGATGACCTCAAGGCATCCAGAGCCCACCGCGCATTCGGCGGGTTCTCGATGGGTTCTGTCACGACATGGTATACGTTCATCAACAAGCTGGACTATTTCAAGTACTACTTGCCGCTCAGCGGAGACAGCTGGATCATCGAGCAGCGCGGCGGCGGCCTCAAGCCGAAGGAGACGGCGGAATATCTGGCTGATGTTGCCCTCAAGTCCGGGTATTCGCCGCAGGATTACTACATCTTCAGCGCAACGGGTACCCAGGATATCGCTTACCCGAACCTGAAGCCGCAGATCGACGCCATGAGGCAATTGACGGATGCGTTCATCTACTCATCGGATACGAAGAAGGGGAACTTCTACTTCATTGCTGCCGAAGGCGGCACGCATGCCTGGAACTGGCAGAACCAGTACATCTATGACATCCTGCCGGACTTGTTCCACGATTAAGTAACCGATACCGTTCAAGCTCAGGGCTGTTAGCCCTGAGCTTTTGCGGTACAATAGGGATTAAAATTCAGTCCTCAGGAGGAAGGCACATGCACAAGGTACTGATTGTCGATGACGAAATCTTCGTGCGCAAAGGGTTAATCAATCTGCTGAATTGGTCATCGTTGCAGTATGAAATTATCGGCGAAGCAGAGAACGGGGCACAGGCATTGCCGCTTATCGAGCAAATGCAGCCGGATCTGGTCATCGTAGACATACGCATGCCCGTGCTCGACGGGTTAGGGCTCATCCGACAAGTGAATGAAGAAGGCGGTCATCAGCCGGTATTCATCATTCTGAGCGGATACCCCGATTTCTCGTACGCCCAGCAAGCTTTCCGTTACAATGTATCCGACTACATTCTGAAGCCGGTGAATGAACAAGAGCTTACGACGACCCTGCTTCGCATTGCCAATACGCTGAATCAGAAGCAGCTGCTATTGATGACGAGGGAAAAACCGCTTGACGAGATCATTATCGAGAGCCTGATTCAGGGTGAACCCGACGAGCAAGTAATGGGGCAAATCGCGCACACGCTGGATCTCCCCCTCTCCGCCCCCTATGCCTATGTTATCGTCGAGATTCAAGACATGCTCCCTCACCGGGAGATCGACTATCTGCACCCGCTGCAGACGCTGCTTCAGCGCCATTACCAATTGGAGGGCCAGTCGCTTCTCATTCATGCTCGGGCGAATAATCAATACGGCTATATCGTGCCTCCCGCGCGGCTGGACGAGCCCATCGATTCTGAACGGACGGCTTATATGCGGCTGCTGCATAGCCTGGAAAATCATTTATCGATCGATGTCGCCTTATTTGTCGGGAATAAAGTCGATCAATTAAAGTCGATCGTTCACTCCAGAACCAATGCCGACGAATGTTTGAAATACCGTTTTGCCGCAGGCTTCGACGGGATCTTCATGGCAGCGGATCTATTAACGCTCCCGCTGTATTATTTCGATATCGATGAGGAGCTTCACAGCAAGCTCATCTATGAGATCGAAGCCAATCATGAGGATGGGTATCGGAACGCGATCGATGCGATCTTCCTCGCCTTTCAAGAGCGGCATTTCGCCCCCGGCGCAGTCGCGAACACGGTCAGGAGAAGCATGATCGCCGCAATCAACATCATTCGGCAGCTGGAAGGAACGGAGGAGGAGCTTGTCTGGCTGGAGGAACTGCTGAATTGGCAGGCCAAATACCGCAATTTGGACCAGCTGAAGCAAGTCTTCATGAATTTCGTCGAGGAAGCGTCCGAATATATCGCCAAGCTGCGCGCAGGCAAGAGCGAGGGCAATATTGAGCGGGTGAAAAAATATATCGACGGGCATTACAGGGAAAATATCTACCTGAAGGGGATCGCCGCCGAATTCCACATGAATCCGATCTATCTCGGACAGCTGTTCCGCAAAAATTACGGCATGTATTTCAATGAATACGTGCTGACGCTTCGGATCGAAGAGGCAAAAAGGCTGCTCCGTCAAACGAAAAAACGGATGTACGAAATCGCAGAGATGGTCGGCTTCCAGAATGCCGATTACTTCGCTACCCAATTCGAGAAGCTGGAAAAAATGACGCCGACGGATTATCGCAATAAGATGATCGATCACAAATAAGGAGGCCCGTCGTGCTTAACTTTCGATTGCACAACCTGAAGCTGCGCAACAAGCTGATCGTCATCTACGTCATCTGCGTATTCCTGCCGATTGTGCTGACCAACGTGATGTTCTATCAAGTGACGACCCTGAACGTGAAGAAACAGAAGACTACGGATGCGGAGCAAGCGATCACCTTATTGCAATCCGAATTAGGCGCCTTGATCGACGATGCCGCCGGCATCTCTTATTTGTATTCGATCGACAATCTATTGCTTGCCCATCTGAACAATGAGCACGCTAGCTATGATCGCTATGTCGAATCGCTTAGCAGCGTATCGAGTCTGTTCAACCGCGCAGACAAGGAGTCCAAGACCATCAGCTCCGTCATGATCATGAGCGACAATCCGACGATTCTAACTTCAAGCCATATAATCAAGCTCGAGGATAACATTCGCGACACGGACTGGTATCGCCAAATCGCGAACTACAACAACGCCTATCCGCATCTGTACGTGACGCATGACAGCATCAGCGTAATCCAGAAGCTGTCGGACCGCAGGTACGATGCTTACGAGAATGTGGTCAAGATCGACCTCAATAAAAAATATGTCTCGCAAATTTTCGAGCTCTCCGGCTTTGCAGGCGATATTTACTTGGTCGACCCGACCGATAAAGCGCGGTTCGGCCGTCTGTCGAGCGGCGAGCCAAGCGGATTGATCACCGCGGATCGCACGCTCCGGCTCGCCGACATTCCGAAGCCCAATAAAGCGATCACGATCGGCAAGCAGTATCAATCCAATCGTTATCTCGGCGGCTGGAAGATGTACGGCGTCCTGAACGAAGAGCTCATCTTGTACGATGTCAGGCAATCCGGCCAGTTCATTCTGTGGTTCGCGGCGATTAATTTCCTGGTGCCGACGGTCGTCATTCTTATCCTCTCCCGCTCGATCCATACGCGCATTCAGAGTATTTTGCGGCATATGCGGTCTGTCCGAGGCAATAACTTTACGCGCATCCCCCACCACCAAGAACGGGACGAAGTAGGCGAATTGGCGGTAGAGTTCAATCGGATGGGCGCTCGGGTCGAGAACCTGATCAATGACGTATACGTATCCGAAATCCAGAAGAAAGAGCTCGAGCTGCGGCAGAGGCAAGCGCAGCTGCACGCGCTCCACAGTCAAATTAACCCGCATTTTCTGTTCAACGCGCTCGAGACGATTCGCATGCGAAGCCTCATGAACGGCGAATCGCAGACAGCGAAGACGATTGAGAATATGGCGATTATTTTCCGCAAATCGATTCTATGGAAGCGAAGCTTCGTTACGATCCAAGAGGAGCTGGAGCTTATCGAGTGCTTCCTGGAAATTCAGAAATATCGCTTCGACAGCAAGTTGGAATTCCACATCGAGGTCGATCAATCCGTCATGGGCATTGAAATTCCGAAGATGGCATTCCTGCCGTTCGTGGAAAACGCAAGCATCCATGGTATCGAGAACATAGCCGGTATCGGGTATATTACGATTCAGATTGCGCAAGAACAGGGCCAGATCGTCTTCTTAATCTCGGACAACGGCGTCGGCATCCCGCAAGCCAAGATCGATGAGCTCAACCGGTATTTCCACGAGGACGAATCCATTGGCGATTCCATCGGCATGAAAAATGTGTTAACGCGTCTGAAAATCTACTACGGGGAATCCTTCGACTTCTCGATTGTCAGCCATCCGAATCGGGGAACGCGAATTATGCTGCGATTGCCGATCGCCCCTAAAGAATCATAAATTGTCGAAAAAGTTCTTAACTATTCAAAGACCGATCTAAGGTTTGCTATATAACAATTCATCTCACTTTCTTCTACACTGAAAGTGCTTACACATCTTGAGAAAAAGAAAGGGGATTTGAAATGCGCAACAAAAAATGGCTGACATCCAGCTTGGCTGTGTTAACGGCCGTATCGCTTCTCATCGCCGGCTGTTCGTCGAACAATGGCGACAACGGCAACAAGAACTCGGGCAGCAAGAGCAATAACACCGCTGCTAACGACCAAGCAGGAGAGGTCAGCAAAGATCCGGTCACGTTCACTTACTTCGGATTCGGCACGAATAACGACGTAATGGCAAGCGAAACGACGATCGGCAAAATCCTTCAGGAACAAACCGGCGTCGACTGGAAAATGGAGTATGTCGTCGGAGATCCGAGCACCAAAGCAGGCGTCATGATTGCCGGCGGCCAGTACCCGGATGTAATCTCGCCGGTGGCGGAACTTGCGAAGCTCATGGATGCGGAAGCGCTCATTCCGCTTAATGATCTGATCGAGAAGCATGGTCCGAACATCAAGCGCGTGTACGGCCCGTACATGGACAAGATCACGAACGAAGACGGCAACATCTACATCCTGCCTTTCACGGCGAACATCGGCGGCTATTTGACCGAGCCGGACGCAGGCAGCAGCATCTGGATTCAACGCAGAGTGCTGAAAGAATTCGGCTACCCTGAAGTGAAGACGCTTGATCAATACTTTGATCTGATCGAGCAATATCAAGCGAAATACCCTAAGGTAGACGGCAAAGATACGATCGGCTACGCAACATTCGCGGGCGAGCCAGGCCAATTCTACACGATCACGAACGCTCCTATGCACCTGGCCGGATACCCGAACGACGGCAACGTCATGGTTGACCTGGAGACGCATGAAGCGAAGCTGTACCAAGGAACGGATTACGAGAAGCAATGGCTGAAGAAGCTGAATGATATGCACGTCAAAGGCTTGTTCGATCCCGAGAGCTTCACGGCGAACGGCGACCAGTTCATGGCGAAGCTGACTTCCGGCCGCGTGCTCGGCTTCAGCGGCTACATCTGGCAGATCGGCAATGCGATCAACAACCTGAAGACGGCCGGCAACGACGATCTGCGCTACGTATCGCTCCCGATCGTATTCGACGAGAACACCACGGACGCCTACATGGATCCTCCTTCCTTCGTTAACAACCGCGGTCTCGGCATCAGCGTCAGCGCCAAGGATCCGGCTCGCATCATTCAATACTGGGATAACCTGCTGACAGACGAGAACCAGAAGCTTGTCATGTGGGGCGAAGAAGGCGTGACGTATAACGTGAACGAAGAAGGACGTTTCGTCATGACGCCTGAGCAATTGGACAACCGCAACGATCTCGATTTCAAACGCAAGTACGGCTTTGCCTACTTCGATTATGAGTGGCCGCGTTACGGCAACAACTCCGTATACGAGGATGGCAACGCGCATATGCCGTTCAGCCAGCCTGAAGTTGCGGACGTCAACTACACCGACGGCGATCGTGCCATTCTGGATGCTTACGGCATCGACACCTTCTCCGGATTCTTCGCGAAGCCGGTAGAGCGGCCATGGTACCCGGCTTGGAGCATCGAGAAGACGCAAGGCTCGCCTGAAGATATTTTCAACCAGAAGGCCGGCGATCTCCAGCAGAAGTACTTCCCTAAGCTCGTTCTCGCTGGCGAAGGTCAGTTCGACAAAGTCTGGGACGAGTACATGAAAGACTTCGGCAAGCTGGATGCAGCAGGCTTCGAAGCATTCATGACCGCTAAGGTGAAGGACCGCGTCGCAGGTAAGTGGTAAGACACGCGCTTAAATAGCCTTGTACACAACTTGGGAAAAGTGAAGCCTTTCACTTTTCCCATGTACTTTATGCTAGAACAGACAGATAAGATTGTGCCGGAAGGGAGACGAATCGGGTGGAGAAACATACCGTGCAATTGACAGGAACGACTTCTGGCGATTCGCGCTTAAAAGCTTATTTCAAAGCACTGTCCAAGCAAAAAATGCTGATGCTGATGTCGCTTCCTTTTCTTGCTTGGCTCATCGTATTCAAATATGTCCCGCTCTGGGGCTGGACGATTGCCTTTCAAAAGTACCGGCTAGGCAGAGATCTATTCGATCAAGCTTGGGTTGGATTGGACAATTTCAAGTTTCTATTCAAGGAAGAACAGTTCTACCTCGTCTTGCGCAATACGCTCGTGATGAGCACGATCAATCTCGTCCTTGGCTTTGTAACCGCGATTACATTAGCGCTTCTCTTGAATGAGCTTCGCAAAATCTTGTTCAAACGCGTGGTCCAGACGATCAGTTATTTGCCCCACTTCATCTCGTGGGTAGTTGCCGCCAACATCGTTCAGACAACGCTTGCGCCGGAAGGGATCTTCAACGTACTGCTCCTCCAGTTCAACATCATCGACAAGCCCGTCCTATGGCTCGGTGTCGGCGAGTATTTCTGGAGCATTCTCGGCATTACCGAAGTATGGAAGAACGTTGGATGGAACACGATCATCTACCTTGCCGCGATTACTTCGATCGATCCGACGCAATATGAAGCAGCCGAGATCGACGGGGCCTCACGGATCCAGAAGATGCTGCATATTACCCTGCCTGGCATCAAATCGATCATTGTCATCTTGCTCATCATGAACTTGGGCAATATCCTGGAATCCGGGTTCGAGCCGCAGTACTTGCTTGGCAATGGCATGAATGTTGAATATTCGGAAAACCTTGACATATTCGTGTTGAAATACGGGATCCAGATGAACAACTATGGATTGGCGACGGCAGCCGGCATGTTCAAAACCGTGGTCAGCTTCATCTTCCTTATCGCTGCCAACAACATCGCCAAACGGCTTGGCGAAAGCAGACTATACTAGAGGGACGCATTACTGAATGAAAGGCGGCGATTCGATTGCTGAATGCAAGCGCAGTTCGCAAGACTTCGGTCGGCGATAAAATTTTCGATATTTGCAATTACATCTTCATGATTGGCTTGATGATTGTCACCTTGTATCCCTTCATCAACATGTTTGCCCTGTCGTTCAACGACGCGAACGACTCCATTCGGGGCGATATCTACTTCTGGCCGCGGGAATGGACGTTCCGCAACTACGAGTTCGTGTTCAATGAATCGAACGTATTCTATGCGACGTTCATCTCCGCGGCACGGACGATCGTAGGAACGATTGTCTCCGTATTCTGCACGGCGATGCTGGCCTATGCGATCAGCCGTCCCGAATATAAGCTGAAGAAGTTCGTGTCCATCACCTTCATCTTCACGATGTACTTCAGCGGCGGCCTGATCCCAGGCTACCTGCTCATCAAGGAACTCGGCATGCTGAACAGCTTCTGGGTGTACATCATTCCGGGCATCATCGGCGTGTTCAACATGATCGTGGTCCGTTCCTTCATCGAAGGGCTGCCGGAAGGCATCATGGAGTCGGCCAAGATGGACGGCGCAGGCGAGATGACGACATTCATTCGCATCGTACTGCCTCTGACTGTGCCGGCGCTTGCAACGGTCTCCCTGTTCGTGGCCGTCTATCAGTGGAACTCCTGGTTCGACGTCTTCCTGTATAACTCATCCAGGCATGATCTAAGTACGCTGCAATATGAATTGATGAAGATTCTCGCCACCTCCAACACGGGCGCCTCGGCAGCCGACCAATATGCCGATGCGATGGGCGGCAACGCGCAGATCGTAACGCCGACCTCGATTCGCGCGACGATGACGATCATCGCAAGCTTGCCGATTATCATGGTCTATCCGTTCCTGCAGAAGTATTTTGTCAAAGGTATGGTTGTCGGCGGCGTGAAAGGTTAATATCGATGTAGGCAATCGCACCTGAACTCGTACAAGGAGTGAAGATCAATCCATGAAGAAACAAGGCGTAAATCCTTACATGCCGTCCTGGGAGTATGTTCCCGACGGCGAACCCCATGTGTTCGGCGACCGCATCTATGTATACGGCTCGCATGATCGCTTTAACGGACATGTTTTCTGCCTGAACGATTATGTCTGTTACTCGGCACCGGTCGATAATCTCGCAGACTGGCGTTATGAAGGCGTCATCTACGAGAAGACGGATGATCCGCTGAATCCGGACGGACGCATGTGCCTCTACGCGCCTGACGTCACCCGCGGTCCGGACGGCCGTTATTACCTATACTATGTCCTCGACAAGGTGTCCATCGTCTCCGTCGCGGTGTGCGACACGCCAGCAGGCAAGTATGCGTTCCACGGCTACGTGCACTATGCCGACGGCACGCGCCTCGGCGATCGCCAGGGAGACGAGCCCCAATTCGATCCTGGCGTCCTGACGGAAGGCGATGTCACGTATCTGTATACCGGATTCAGCGCGATCGGCGACAAGTCGCGCCATGGCGCGATGGCTACGGTACTCGGACCGGACATGTTGACGATCGTGGAAGATCCCGTGTTCGTTGCGCCTAGCGAGCCCTACAGCAGCGGAACCGGATACGAAGGCCATGCGTTCTTCGAAGCACCGTCCATCCGCAAGCATGGCGATACGTACTATTTCGTCTACTCCTCGCAGGTCATGCACGAGCTGTGCTACGCGACCAGCAAGTATCCGACGAAGGACTTCGAATACCGCGGCGTCATCGTCAGCAACAATGATATGCATATCGATACGTACAAGCCGGCAGACAAGTCCGCGTACTACGGCGGCAACAACCACGGCGGCATGGTAGAAGCCGGCGGGCAATGGTACATCTTCTATCACCGGCATACGAACGGCACGAGCTTCAGCCGCCAAGGCTGCATCGAACCGATCGCGATCCTGGAGGACGGCAGCATCCCGCAAGTCGAGATTACGACAAGCGGCCCGAACGGCGGTCCGCTCGAAGGCCGTGGCGAATACCCGGCTTACCTGGCTTGCCATCTGTTCACGGATACGGATGAGCGTTACTCGGGCACGC
>JAEWJS010000092.1 GCA_023386495.1 Bacillota bacterium
GTACTGGTCCAGTTCGCTTATCTATGCGGTCAACTGGTGTCCAAGCTGAAGTGGGTCGTGGTGGCGGCAGCGTTCTTGGGCGTACTGTGGCTGGCGCTGCGGGTCAGTCCGCCGATCGCGAACCTTCTGCTGTGGATGCCCGATATCGCCTTCGGCGGAGAGGACACGGGCGTCAGCTATCTATATTCCGGTCCCTTCGTTGCGTTGTTCCTGATGGGCACGGGACTTGCATGGCTGAACGGCGTTCTGTTCGAGAAAGTAGTGGAGGTGTGACAATGATGATGCGATATGCGCGAATCCTCCTGCTATCCTCGACTGTGCTGCTCCTAGCCCTGGCGATTCTCGATATAACGGTGAATAAGGAAGAGCTATTCGTGGCCTACGGCAAACAATTCGAGAATGAAGAGAGGACGGATGCTTATCATGAGGCTCATCCGCCCACAACGATAACTGCCGAGCGCCAGTTAGAGGTTCCTCGGGAATCGATCCAGGGAGTGGCGCTTACCGCCAAGGGCGGCGACATTACGGTTATGCGCGCATCGGGTGATGCGATTCAACTGAACTATACCGTTACCGCGACCGGCGACGATCGGGACGAAGCAGAGCGAAGGCTGGACGCGGTCCAGGTTGAGGGGCTGGCACGCGAGGGACAGCTGACCTTCGAATCTGCGTGGGGCGGGAAGCGCCTGCCTGTGCGTGGCGTGGCGATCGACTATGTGCTGCTGCTGCCGGATGGGATGAAGCTGTCGCTCGATCACGCAGGCGGCGAAGTCCATGTGGACGGCTTGCAGAGCGATATTGCGGTCGTATCGGAGAGCGGCAGCGTCGAAATCGTCGATGTTGCAGGCAATCTCGCCATTCAATTGAACCATAGCAGCGTCTATGCATCGAACCTGACTGGCAATCTGGACGTGAACGCCCGCTATAGCGATACGCATATCGAAGAAGTAACGGGGGATGTCGCATTCGATATGTATCAAGGGCGCGGCTTCCTATCTAACATTGATGGACGTATAACGGGAGATGCGGCGTTCAACGCGATCCACTTGCAGGCGATTGCCGGGCAAGCCGAGCTGAACGGCAACAACAGCCATTATCGGTTGACTGATATCCGGGGCGACCTGCAGTTGAAGTCGGTTGCGGGCGACGCCTCGCTTATCCTGCCTGCAGACGCTGGCTATACGATCGATGCAGCAGTCCGGAGCGGCGACATTCGAACCTCATTGCCGTACCTGACCGAACAAGAGCGGGCTGACGGCTACGATGCTCGCGTGCACGGTACGACGGGGGACGGCAGCCATCATCTCGACCTCGAGCTCAGCGGCGGGGATCTCAACATCTATACAGAGAAGGCGGTGCGTGAATGAGCCAAGAACCGATCGTCAGCCTGCGGGGCGTGACGAAGCGCATTGGGCGCAAAACCATTATCGACAATCTGACATTCGACGTGCCGCAGGGCGAGATCTTCGGCTTCCTCGGACCGAACGGAGCCGGCAAGACGACGACCATTCGCATGATGGTCGGCCTGATGGCGATCACCCAGGGCGAGATCTTGATTAAGGGCAAGAACGTGAAGCGCGAGTTCGAGCAGGCGATCCGCCATGTCGGCGCGATCGTCGAGAATCCGGAGATGTACAAGTACTTGAGCGGCTACCATAACCTGATTCATTATGCGCGCATGGTGCCCGGCGTGACGAAGGAGCGAATCGATGAGGTCGTCTCGCTCGTCAAGCTGGAGAATCGCATTCACGACAAGGTGAAAAAGTATTCGCTCGGCATGCGTCAGCGGCTCGGCGTTGCGCAGGCGCTGCTGCACCGGCCGTCGCTGCTCATCCTGGATGAACCGACCAACGGGCTCGATCCGGCAGGGATTCGCGAACTTCGCGATTACCTGCGCTATCTGACCCGCACGGAGGGGATCACCGTCATCGTATCCAGCCACCTGCTGTCCGAGATGGAGCTGATGTGCGACCGGGTCGCCATTCTGCAGCAGGGCAAGCTGGTAGACGTCAAGCCGATTCAGGACTTCGTGGGCTCGCATGACGGCATCGAAGTGTACTTCATTGAAGCGTCGCCGTCGGAGCAGGCGCTGACGGTCCTGTCGGGCATGGAGGGAATTCGAGAAGCCAAGGCGGTGCCGGAAGGGCTGGAAGTCGTGACGGATCGAGAGCGAATTCCGGAGCTGCTCGCGCACCTCATCCGGGCGAATGTCCGCGTCTATGGCGTTCGCCCGCAGCGCCAATCGCTGGAGGATCGCTTCCTGGCGATTACGGGAGGTGAGTCGATTGGTTAATCTGATCCGGAACGAGAATATGAAGACTTACCGCCGTTGGCGGACGTGGGTCATGGTCGTCATGATGATCGGCGCCGTGCTCCTCGGCAGCTTCGTGGAGTGGTACTACGACGATAAGCAGACGCCGGAGGGCGCATGGCGGGATGAAGCGAAGGAGAGTCGGCAAGAATACGCCAAGATGCTCGAGGATCCCAAGTTCTCGGCGGAGGCGAAAGAGAATATCCAGGGATGGATCGCAACGATCGATTATCGGCTGGAGCACGATATCCGGCCGACGGACGGGACGATGTGGGACGGCATTCTCGGCTCGGCGGAGCTGATCATGCTGATCACGTTATTCACGGTCATTATCGCGGGGGACAGCATGGCAGGCGAGTTCTCGAGCGGCACGATCAAGCTGCTGCTCATCCGGCCGGCGAATCGGCTTAAGATCATGGCAGCCAAGTACGTCTCCATGATACAATTCGGCCTCTTGCTCTTGGTGCTTCTCTTCGTCGTCTCGGTATTGGCGAACGGGCTGTTGTACCAATTCCAGCTGATGGACCTGCCGCTCCTTCAAGTAGACGCCGACGGACAGGTGCGCGAGTTCAACATGGTCGGGCACTTATGGAAGACGTATCTGCTGAACGGCGTGTCGACGATTATGTTCGTCACGATGGCATTCATGATCTCCACCGCCTTCCGAAGCAGCGCGATGGCGATCGGCGTCTCGATCTTCGCCTTGTTCGCCGGCACGATCCTCATGGAGCTGCTGCAGCGATACGAGTGGAGCAAGTACCTGCTGTTCGCCAATATCGACCTGTCTCAGCATCTGGTCGGGCGTCCTTACCAGCCCGATATGACGATGGCCTTCTCGATTGGGGTGCTCGCCGCTTACTTCATTGTGTTCAACCTGGTCGCATGGCTCGTATTTACGCGCAGAGACGTAGCTGCATAACGATGCGATGCGTGCATAGTTGGTTCATGGTATGCTGAATAACAAAGAAACCTCCCTTTGGTTAGTGGCTAGGCACCTCACCAAGGAAAGGTTTTTTCTTGTCTTTCGGACTTTAGGCTATTCAATTCCTCCACCAGTGTATATAATGATATCAAAGGGTGATACTACTGGAACTTAATAATAATCAGACGAAGACGTTGCACCAAATATTCGAGAACCCTGTGCGATCAAATATCGTCTGGGACGATATCGAATCCTTATTCCGGGGGGCCGGCGGCATAATTACGGAAGGCAACGGCTCTCGCGTCCGTGTCAAATTGAACGGAGTAAAGGCTGTATTTCACCGCCCGCACCCGGAGAAGGAAACAGACAAAGGCGCTGTTAAATCCGTACGAAAATTTTTAGCGGAGGCAGGTGTGACACCATGATGGAGTACAAGGGATATATTGGCGTTGTCGAATACGATGATGAGGCAAAAATTCTTCATGGCGAAGTAGCCAACATACGGGACGTAATTACGTTCCAGGCGAAGTCTGTAGACGAGCTGGAGCAGGCTTTCCGAGATTCCATCGATGATTATCTCGCGTTCTGCAAAGAGGAGGGTGAGGAGCCAGATAAACCGTTCTCCGGAAAATTTATGGTTCGAATATCTCCTGAGGAGCATCGGCTGATCGCGACAGCAGCCAAAATATCCGGCAAGAGCTTAAACGCTTGGGTGAGCGAGAACATTCAGCGTGATGCTGAAAAAGAGTTAGAAACGGCCAGGATTGGACGAAACTTAGGTCAACTTCGATAACCATACGTAGGGACTTGCTGAAGAGCGAGGCATCATCCATAGTCATAGTTAGGAGGCAAGTCATGTCGAAGACGATCGTGGACAAGTTGAACCTGAATAAATACGGCAGGAAGGCCGTGCTTGGCATGCCGGAGGGCACGGACGCGCTGGCCGGGCTGGGCGGATATGAGACGGAGTTGAAGGACGGCCAGTATGACCTCATCTTTGCCTATGTGTTCGATATGCCGCAGTTGCAGGGGCTTGTCCGGGAAGTTATCGACAGGCAGCTGCTGGCAGGCGGCGGGTATCTGTTCGCGGCCTACCCGAAGAATGGGAATAAAGCGTACCCGACCTACATCCACCGGGACGAACTATTCGCCGGCGTGGGCGCGGATGCGGACGGCTATATCGGAGCCAGCGGGTTAAAATTCTCGCGCATGGTCGGTCTCGACGACGTGTTCACGGTGGTCGGGTTCAAGGCGGAGGCGCAAGCGAAGGCGAAGGCGACAGCGTCGCCTTCTTCTGCGCCCAGTCAGCGCGTAGGCGATTATGTCGCGATGATTCCGAATATCGAGCAAGATCTGCAGGATTCGCCGGAGCTGCTCGCCTTCTATCGGTCGCTTACGCCCGGCTACCGCAGGGATTGGGCCCGCTACGTGTACGGCGTCGTCCAGGAAGAGACGCGGGCGAAGCGGCGGGAAGAGATGAAACGGATCATGGGCGAAGGCTTCAAGAGCGCGGAGCTCTACCGCGCCAGCATAAGGTAGGCAAGCCGATATGCTGCATATCGTGAACGGCGATTCGGTTGCGGATAAGCTTAGATTGGGCAACGTGCAAGGCGATATTCTGGTCTGGCGAGAGATTTATACCGTAGGTCCCGTATTCCCGGACATGAACGAACCCGGCAATCGTGCCGTTCGCGCGGCCTATCTGGAGCAGGCGCTGGGCATTCCGCAGGCGACGTATCTTGCGTCACTCGACGAGCAGGCGCAAGCCTTACGTCAATTTCGCAAGTACAAGGACATTGTGCTGTGGTTCGAGCATGATCTGTTCGATCAGACGATGCTCGCCTATCTGCTCCACTGGTTCGCGCGGCAGCAGCCGCTGCACGGGACGGCGCTTCACCTGCTTGTCATCGGATCGTACCCGGGCATCGAGCCGTTCCGGGGGCTTGGCCAGCTGACGCCGGATCAGCTGGCATCCCTTGCAGGCACGTGGCAGCCGATCGGCCAGCGGGAGCTGGAAGCGGGGACCCAGCTATGGGAGGCGTACTGCTCGCCTGATGCGCAGCATCATCTGAAGCTCCTGCAGGAGGCAAGCGACGAGCTGTCGGCGCTGCCGTATGCACGGGAGGCGTTCGAGGCCCATCTGTCGCGGCTGCCCGACTGCCGCAGCGGGCTCGGCATCGTGGAGCAAGCGACGCTGGCATGCCTGACCGCGGCAGGCGGCGCAATGGCGCCATTTGAATTGTTCCGGCAGGTCGGCGATCGGCTGCATGTGCTCGGTCTCGGCGATCTGGAGTACTGGCACCGCTTGTCTAGGATGGCAGGGGGCTCACACCCCTTAGTGCGAGTGGAGGTCACGACAGCTGCTTCTGTTACGTACCCGACTTACAGCGATCCGGCCCCATCTTTTCGAGACAGCGCGGTTGCCGTTACCGATCTGGGGCGCCGCTTGTTAGCGGGAGCAGAGGACTGGCCAGCTATGCAGGGCGTCGATGATTGGGTGGGAGGCTTGCACTTGCAAGAGCGGAGCCCGCAATGGCGGTGGGACGACGTACACAAGACCGTCATCTGGTGAACCTGCCGCATAACAACTCTTCACATTGGTTACCATTAATGGAAGATGGTAAGGGCGCGAGGGGATCGAGACGTCATGATCATAATCGGAATTGTCTTATTCGCGGTCGCAGCAGTCTGGAAGTCTGGCGTCTATCGGCATTGGCGGACCTACCACGCGACCATTCTGTATATGCTGCTGTGCAACTTGCTGTACTACTTTCTGGTCGAGGACCGCTTGCTGTGGATGTACGCGCCCAATATCGTGTTCAGCCACACTGCACCGGAGATCTTGATCACCTTCATCGTGTTTCCTAGCACGGTCATGCTGTTCCTGCATAAGATGGCGACGACGGACGGCGCGCGGAGAATCGCGCATTTCGTGAAGTGGATCGCCATCTACCTCGGCGCCGAATGGCTGGGCTCGCTGCTAGGGGTCATTGAGTATCATGGAGGCTGGGGGTTTCTCTGGTCGGTCTTATTTGTGTGCGTCATGTTCCCGATGCTGCTCCTTCACCACACCAGGCCGCTAATCGCCTACGTGTTGTCCGTGGCGCTGATCGTTTTTTACCTCCTCATCTTCGACATGCCGTTCCCGCCCCCAGCCACCTGAGCATAGGCATGGCCAATAACCTTGTCCCGATGGGACCAAGGTTATTGGCGTTAGGCTGGCGTTCCGTGCGCCATGTCGCCTATACTGAGTCATATAGAGGCTGCATGATAACCGCAATGGAGGATGAGAGAGATGTCGAACTTACCGAACTGCCCGCAATGCGCATCCCAATATACCTACGAGGACGGGAGCCAGTATGTATGCCCCGAGTGTGCGCATGAATGGTCGACGGCCGGCGAGCCTGAGCCTGGCGAGGACCGCAAGATCGTCAAGGATGCCAACGGCAACGTGCTGAATGACGGCGATACGGTCACCGTGATCAAGGACTTGAAGGTCAAGGGAAGCTCATCCACGCTCAAGGTCGGCACCAAGGTGAAAAATATCCGGCTCGTAGACGGCGACCACGACATTGACTGCAAGATCGACGGGTTCGGCGCCATGAAGCTGAAGTCCGAGTTCGTGAAAAAAGCCTAGCCGCGCGCAAGCTCCTTACGCACGATCGGCGCCACCTTGGTGCCGAGCAGCTCGATCGCGCGGAGCACGTCCTTGTGCGGCATCGTGCCGACATTCACGTGCAGGAAGAAGCGGGTCACGCCGAGATTCTTGCGCAGGAGCACAATCTTCTCTGCGACATATTCCGAGTCGCCGACGTACAGCGCGCCGCGAAGGCTGCGCGCATCGTCATAGGTCTGCCGCGTGTAAGGCTGGCCCCAGCCGCGCTCGCGTCCGATGACGTTCATCTGGGCTGCCGTGGGAGCGTAGAATAATTCGGTTGTCTCATCGTGCGAATCGCCGACGAAGCCGTGCGAATGGGTCGCGATCTGCAGCTTGGCGACGTCGTGTCCGGCCTGCGCGGCAGCCCGCTTGTAGAGCTCGACGAGCGGCGCGAACCGCTCCGGCATGCCGCCGATGATCGCGAAGGCGATCGGCAGGCCGAGAAGCCCGGCCCGGATCGCGGACTGCGGATTGCCCCCGCTGGCGATCCAGACCGGCAGCGGTTCCTGCACCGATCGCGGATACACGCCGAGGTTATCGATGGCAGGGCGATGGCCGCCGCGCCAGGTGACCTTCTCGGAATCGCGGATGGCGAGGAGCAGCTCGAGGTTCTCTTCGAACAACTCGTCATAATCATTGAGGCTGTAGCCGAACAATGGGAATGATTCGGTGAACGAGCCGCGGCCTGCCATAATTTCGGCGCGGCCGTTCGAGATGCCGTCCAGCGTCGAGAAGGCTTGGTAGACCCGTACCGGGTCGTCCGAGGACAGGACGGTTACCGCGCTCGTCAGCCGGATCCGCTTGGTCATCGCGGCTGCTGCGGCCAGGACGACGGCAGGCGCAGAACCGGCGTAATCCGGGCGATGATGCTCGCCGATGCCGTAGACGTCGAGACCGACTTGGTCGGCGAGCACGATCTCTTCGACCGCCTGCCGCAGACGTTCCGCTTGGCTGATGACGGCACCGGTGACCGGGTCCGGCGTCGTCTCCAAGAATGTGCTGATTCCGATTTCCATATCTTGTGTCAGATCGATCATGCGTGACTCCCCCTTGGGTTCAATATCACTAGTGTACGCAATTTTCTATCGTTTCTCAAATATAGTGAGTGGCAAGGTGCAGCGAAGTCAGACACGAATCATATGACGGAGGTGTGCGCATGGATAGAAGCGAGCTGGAACGCGGGTTATCGACGATCGCGCTCTGCAAGGACCGGACAGGGGATATCTGGCATGCACACTTCGGAGCGGCGGCAATCGCCGCGTGGTTCTTCGCGCAAGAGCATGAGGAATTGTCCGAATTGGCCGTACAAGCTGTCCGCGCGCAGACGGAGGCGATGTTGGAGCGGCATGCGCTAAGCCGCGGGGAGATAGATGGCGAGGCGCTCGCGCTCGATGAAGCGCAGCGGATCATCGTGGACGCGCTGTCGCTCACGATCGATCGGCTCCACTGGGTCGGGCATAACGTGATCTATGCGGCGCATAGCTTGCAAGCGCTCCGGGCGCTGGGCGGCTGGGGGACGCGGAGCGACATCGAAGGCATTGCAGCCTTGCTGCGCGCCTTCGACCGCACGATCCCCGGGCGCTCCTGGATCGGGTACACCGCCTCGGAGGTGAAGCGGCTGGACCTGCATGCGGCAGCGCTTGCGGGCGGCGGCCTGCCGGACATCGAGGATGCCGCGCAGCTATCGGCCTTCGTGCTCGGTGAATTGGGCGCCTTCCGCACGATCTATCGCGCGGAGGCCCACCATGATCTGATCGGCCACTTGCTGACTTATTCGCATGCGCTCAATTTATTATACGATCTGGGTTACCGCGAGCTTTTCCGAAGGGGGCTGCCGTCCGTCTTGAAGCTTGCGGTCGTGCTGCGCGCTAGCCGCGATCTTGCTCTGGAGGAGCCGGTGAAGCTCGTATCGCCTGTCGATCGGCTGCCGCTCAGGGAATCGCGCCGTTCGGAGCAGCTGCCGCTCGAGGCTGCCTATTGGCTGCAAGACCATGCGGGGCATGAGTGGGATGGGGGCCACAGCTTCAAGTTCCCGGCTGCGTATTATGATCATAGGAAGCGCGTGCCGGTTGACGGCGCGAACGCGGCGTACGAGGAGAAATTTCGGTATTTATTGATCGAGTCAGACGTAGCAAGCGAACGTTAACCGCTTAGGGCTAAGCATCGGGATTGCCGATGGTTAGCCTTTTTTGGTTCTTTTTGCGCGGCGCGGGGGGTACATATAAGGTACAAGTAAACCTTGCGAAGGGGGAAATGACGATGAGAAGGAATCGGCGCAAGGCGCTGTCGCTTGCAGTCGCAGTTACCCTGGTACTCTCTATGTTTCTGGCTGCATGCAGCGGAGGAAGTAATGATGGCCGTCCGAGTCAACTGAGCTTGGTGACCGGAGGGACCGGGGGAACCTACTATCCGCTCGGCGGGCAGATCGCGAACATCATCAAGGACGAGACGGGGATCGAGACGACCGCGCAAGTATCGAACGCATCAGCGGAGAACATGCAGACGATGAACGACGGCGAAGCGGACCTCGGGTTCACCCAGACCGATATCGCCAGCTATGCCAAGGACGGTAAGCTGATGTTCGAAGGCAGCGCGATCGACTCGATTCAAGCGATCGGTACGCTGTATCCCGAGACGATCCAGATCGTCACGCTGAAGGACAGCGGAATCACGTCGATCGAGGATTTGAAGGGCCGCAAGGTATCTGTCGGAGCGCCGGGAAGCGGGACGTTCGCGAACGCGGAGCAGATTCTGGAGATCCACGGCATTGCGATGGCGGATATCGACGCGCAGCATCTGGCGTTCGATGAGTCGGTGGACGGGATTCAGGACGGCAACATCGCGGCAGCCTTCATCACGGCCGGGACGCCTACGGGTTCCGTGGAGGGGCTGTCGGCCGTGAAGGATGTTCGGATCCTATCCATGGCGCAGGACAAGGTGGACGCGCTGATCGCCAAGTACCCGTATTATGCGGCCGACGTGGTCCAAGCCGGGACTTATAAGCTTGAGGAAGATGTAACCACCGTTGCCGTGCAAGCGATGCTGGTCGTTCGCGAAGCGCTGGATGAGGATCTCGTATATGACATCACCAAGGCAATCTTCGAGAATACCGACCGGATTACCCACGCGAAGGGGGCTTTCATAACGGCCGAATCGGCCTTGGATGGGCTGGGCATCGACTTGCATCCCGGAGCGGCCCGCTACTATGAAGAGAAGGGCTTGAAGTAAGCATGCAGCAGCGCTTGCAATGGCGAACCGCAGCGGTGTGCACGATGCTGCTGACGTTCGCTGTCACCGCTGCTGCAGGGCTGCCGAGGGGCATGGTGCTTGCCTTCGAGTACGGGAATACGGGGCGGATCTTGGCCTGGTACCCGGTTGCGGATCAAGCAGCGTTCGCCATTGTCTATACGCATTCCATTCACTTGACGCCGGTAGAGGAAGCTTATGCGATTCGCGGCGGCTTCATCGTGCAGGATAGCATCGCATACGAGTCGTACGGGATCGGCATGCCGGCGAACGCGGTCGGAGGCGAGCAGTTCCGCGTGGAGGACGGCCGTTATGTCGTGAGCGGGATGAACCGGGCATTCCGGCAGGTGGATATGCGCGTCGCGAGGGTGACGGCGAGCCAAGAGCTGGCGATTGACGGGGAACGGATCGCCTTCGCGTCATTCGCGAGACCGGGCGCGTGGATTCGCATGCGAGTGCGGACAATCGGGCCGGGATGAGCGGGTAGGGAAGGGGGGAGGAGGATGACCCAGATTCATGAAGCGAAGCCTGCCGGTCAGTCCGTCGACGACATCATGGCGCAGTATGATCCGGAGGCCGGGTTCCGGCGCCTGACCGGGGTGATGTCAGGCCTGGTCTATGCGCTGCTGCTGGGTTTCTCGATTTTTCAGCTGTATACCGCCATCAATGGCGTGTTCACGGCACAGATCCAGCGTTCCATTCACCTCGGCTTCGCGCTTGCGCTAATTTTTCTGCTCTTCCCAGCCGTGCGCGGGGCCGGGAGGTCAGGCGGCCGCTGGCTGCAGATCCCGCTGCACGATGCGCTGTTATCGGTTGCGGGTATCGTGGTCGGCCTGTACTGGCCGCTGAACATCAATGAGCTGGTCATGCGGGTCGGCCGCATTAATGAGCTGGACTATGCGGTCGGCCTGCTAGCGATCGTATTGGTACTGGAGGCAGCGCGCCGCGTCGTTGGATTACCAATCACGATCATCGCTGCGTTAGCCTTGTTCTATGCGTACTTGGGCCCCTATATGCCGGGCTTCCTTGCGCATAGAGGGATCAGTATCGAGCGCATCATTCGCACGATGTTCTACAGCACGGACGGCATTCTAGGCACGCCGCTTGCCGTATCGGCGACGTACATCTTCTTGTTCCTGCTCTTCGGTGCCTTCTTAATCAAGACAGGCGTCGGCCAGTATTTCAATGATCTCGCAGTGGCGATCGCGGGCCGGTCGGTCGGCGGACCGGCGAAGGTGACGGTGTTCTCCAGCGCGCTGCAGGGAACGGTCAGCGGCAGCTCGGTAGCCAATGTCGTGACATCCGGCGCCTTCACCATCCCGTTGATGAGGAGGCTGGGGTACAAGCGCGAATTCGCCGGCGCGGTCGAAGCGGCGTCCTCGACGGGCGGGCAGATCATGCCTCCGGTCATGGGGGCGGCTGCCTTCTTGATGGTGGAGTTCATCGGCGGGATCAGCTATTGGGAGATCGCGAAGGCGGCCGCAATCCCGGCGCTGCTCTATTTTGCGGGCATCTGGATCATGACGCACTTCGAGGCGAAACGGCTTGGGCTGCGAGGGCTCACCAAGGAAGAGATGCCGAACCGCTGGGAGATCTGGAAGAAAGCGTACCTGCTGCTGCCGATCGTCGGCCTCATCTATCTGCTGATGACCGGCATGACCGTCACCCGCTCGGCGCTCTGGGCGATCGTCATCTGTATCGTCGTAGGTGCATTCAGCAAGGAGACGAGAATGGGCCCGCGAGCCTTTCTCGATGCCTTGGTGGATGGCGCGCGAACGGCGCTGGGAGTAGCTGCTGCGACAGCGGCGGCGGGCATTATCGTCGGGGTCGTCACGCTGACGGGGCTGGGGCTCAAGCTGGCGAACGGCCTGATCGACTTATCCGGCGGAATCCTGTTGTTCACGCTGTTCTTCACGATGGTCGCGGCGCTGGTGCTGGGCATGGGGTCGCCGACAACGGCGAACTACATCATTACATCCACCATAGCGGCACCGGCGCTGATCCTGCTGCAGGTTCCGGAGTTGTCGGCGCATATGTTCGTTTTCTACTTCGGCATCATCGCGGACATTACGCCGCCGGTCGCGCTCGCAGCGTTCGCGGCCTCCGCCATTTCGGGGGGTGAGCCGATCCGAACCGGCATCGAGTCGTCGCGGCTGGCGATCGCGGCGTTCATCATCCCCTATATGTTCGTGTTCTCGCCCGAGCTCTTGGGGATTGGCGCTTCGTGGCAAGAGTTGGTCTGGATTCTGTTCACTTCGCTGACAGGCATGATCGTGATCGGCGCCGGCATGATCGGGTACTGGATGCGCCGAATGCGCGTGTTGGAACGGGTGGCATCCGTGCTGGCTGGCCTGCTGCTGATCTATCCCGAAGGGTATTCGGATGCGGCCGGACTGATTCTGACGGCCATTCTGTTCGCGTTGCAGCTAAGGTCGCGTTCGGAGGATAAGGATCGGAAGCCGGCCGGAACTGCGCAGCTGTAACGGCACAATGCAAGAGGAGGCGGGGACCGTGGTCGGTTCTCGCTTCTTTTTTGCGCTGTTGTGTGTTATCATAATACGTTGACGCATAGGAACGGACGACCTGCACGTTAAAAATATGATTCGCTCGAAAAGAGTTAAGATTGGAGAACTTATGACATTTGAACAATTGAAGCTTGCCCCCGCGATCCTGAAGGCACTCGCGAAGGAGAACTACGCGAAGCCGACGCCGATCCAAGAGCAGTCGATTCCCGCCGTCCTGGCTGGCAGAGACTTATTCGGCTGCGCGCAGACAGGTACAGGGAAGACGGCGGCATTCTCGCTGCCGATGATTCAGCTGCTCAGCGAGCAGCGCGGCGCGAAGCCGGCAGGCAAGCGGCGGATCCGCTCCCTCATTCTGACGCCGACGCGGGAGCTGGCGCTGCAGATTCGGGACAACATTCAGGCATACAGCCAGTTCACGAGCCTGCGCTGTGTGGCCATCGTAGGCGGCGTCTCGCAGAGCGGCCAAGAGCGCGCGCTGAGCCAAGGCACGGATATTCTGATCGCGACGCCGGGCAGGCTGATCGACCTGCTGAATCAAGGTCTGGTCGACCTGCAGCATGTGCAGATCCTCGTCCTCGACGAAGCGGACCGGATGCTGGACATGGGCTTCATCAACGACGTCAAGCGCATCTTGGCGAAAATGCCGAGCAAGCGCCAGACGCTGTTCTTCTCGGCCACCATGCCGCCGGAAATCGCGAACATGGTAAAGACGCTGCTCGTCGATCCGGTGAAGGTCGAGATTACGCCGGTCTCCTCGACGGCGGAGCGGATCGAACAGTCGCTGTATTACGTCGAGAAGGACAACAAGCTGAACCTGCTCATCCATCTGCTGCAGGATCCGTCCATCGTATCCGCGCTCGTCTTCACGAGAACGAAGCATGGCGCGGATCGCGTGGTGCGGGGATTGACCAAGGCGCGGATCTCCGCGCAGGCGATTCACGGCAACAAGTCGCAGAATGCGCGGCAGCTTGCGCTCAGCAACTTCAAGAGCGGCGCTACGCGCGTGATGGTCGCGACCGACATCGCTGCCCGCGGCATCGATATCGACGAATTGTCGCATGTCGTGAATTATAATCTGCCGAACATCTCGGAAACCTATGTGCATCGCATCGGCCGTACGGGACGAGCGGGCCATAGCGGCATTGCGATCTCCTTCTGCGAGGAAGAGGAGCTGCCATACCTGAGGGACATCGAGAAGCTGATCAAGAAGTCGGTCCCGGTCGTAACGGATCATCCGTATCCGATGGACGTACAAGCGCTGCAGGCTAGAGGGCCGGCTCCGAAGCAGCCGCAGCAGCAAGGCGGACGCCAGGGGCAGCGGCAAGGTCAGCGGCAGGGACAGCAGCCAGGCCGACAGCAGGGACAGCAGCAAGGGCAGTCCGGCCAACGGCAGGGGCAGCAGCGGCCGCAGTCGCAGTCGGGTGCAGGTCCGCAGCAGCGTTCGCAGTCGCAGACCCAGCAGGGCGCGGGCTCGCAGCAACGGTCGGGCAGGCCGCAGCAGCAGAACCAGCAGAAGCATCGCCAGCAGCCAGCCTTAGCGAATAGAAGAGGGTGAGTCGCATGATCACAATTACGGTACCTACGCCTGACGTAACGATCGCGAAGCAGGAGACGCCAGAGGGAAGCCACATCTACGGCTTCACGGAATTCCACCTGATTCCGCGGGATAAGGGCGGCATCTTCATGTTCTATAACGACCGGCGGGAGCTCCTGTTCGTCGGCAAAGCTCGGAAGCTGAGACCTCGGATCAAGAAGCACTTCGAGGACTCGGTATCCGTCATGAAGCCGCATCGCGAAGAAGTAGCGCTCATCGAAGCCTGTGTCGTGGAGGACCCGGTTCACCGGGAAATCTATGAGACTTACATCATCAACGAAGGCAAGGCAAAATACAACATCGACAAGGTGTTTTTCCGTTAAGCCTGCCTCAGCGCTGCATAAGCAACCCAAAAGGCCTTTGACCCGCATGCAGCGGGACAAAGGCCTTTTCGTCGTGAATCAGGCATGGGAAGCGTACCGGTGTGGGCTATTCGGTAGCGCAGATCGCTGATCGCTAAGCGTCGAGCACCAGCGCCAGCGCCGATCGCCCAACGCCGAGCGCAGGTCTATGAGCCATTAGCGAAGCAAATGCGTTATTAAGGGATGTGCGAGCGCTATTTTCAGACCATATCGCTCTTCCCAATCCATTAAGGTATAGAATGCGCTAAATAGCGCATGGCGGTTCGCAAATTAGCGAATTCAAGCCATATGGGCATCTGAATGAAGCGAAGCCCCATGAATTAGCGCATGAGTGTGCGTTAACAACGAATTTGCTTCGCTATTGCATATACGCCGTCTGCCTGAACACGTTCGGATCATGATTCGACAGTCTCCACATCCGAATTGCGCGGGGGAACGGACTGGCAACGGCACGTAAGGCGACGAATCCGAACTACAGCGGCTCCAACTCCACACACCACGTCCACCGCCCCCGACTCGACCGCCTCCAAGTCCACCATCTCCACGTCAGCAGTTCCAACTCCACACACCACGTCCACCGTCCGGTGGCGACGAGCACGTAGCCGAGGTTGCCGATGACGTTCATGACCGGCATGACGATGCCGGAGATGAACAGCGCG
>JAEWJS010000110.1 GCA_023386495.1 Bacillota bacterium
GGCGGAGGGGAACCACGCGTTCCCATCTCGAACACGACCGTTAAGCCCTCCAGCGCCGATGGTACTTGGACCGCAGGGTCCTGGGAGAGTAGGACGTTGCCAAGCACATGAACCCGTTAAGCCTCGCTCTTAACGGGTTTTTTGTAGTGCGCTGCAGTATTGGCAGACCTAAGCCTTGCTCGCATGCAATAGCGAAGCATGTTCGCTGTTAACGCACATCCCATTCGCTAATTCAAGGGGATTCGCTCAACCTAGACGACAAAAATACTTATATTCGCTAAATAGCGAACATTCATTCGCAAATTAGCGAATTCGATACACTATTGGGCTAGAACAAGCGATATGGGTCGAAATAACGCATGCAACCTACCTTAACAGCGCATTTGTTTCGCTAATCGCCCAACTATTGCATACCGCTCACCAGCCCGCTCCCTTCATAAAAGCCTCCCAAGCAAAGCATCCTAAGGGGAGCACGATGACCAGAATATGAAGCAAGGGGTGCCCCTCGATGAGCAATAACAAAAACTACAATCACAACCGGCATGACAAGACCGACAATAACCGTCAGCGCCAGAATGACGTGCACGGCGGGGAGCTTCGCAAAGGCCGCAAGAGCCAATTCAAGAACAACAATCCCGAAGGTGCCGGGATCTCCAACGAGTTCGTAACCGACAATCAATAAGCTCAGCACGACGAAAAAGACTGCCTGCAAGGCAGTCTTTTTCATCTGATGGATGGTATAATGATCCTATCCGGCAAGCAACTAGAACGACGGGGGTGCAGGAATGGACATGATGCTCACAACAGATCCGCAATTAATCGAACGCGCGAAGGTACTCTTATATGAGGAACTATTCGTACCGCTGCAGCTGCCGGATACGATGCAGGACCAGCTGCGAATTGCGGGAGAAGAGCACTATTTTGTCGCGGTAGAAGGGCAAGAGGTCGTCGGCGTCATGGTGCTGGTCATCGATGGGAAGCACACAGAGCTGCATCACGCTGCCACGCGCAGCTCATACCGGGGACGAGGGATCGGCAAGCGGCTGTGGCAGCTTGTAAGCGCTTATTGCGTGGAGCGCGAGCTGTGGGACATCGAACTCGTGTCGCGCAATACGGCGATCAGCTTCTGGCGTGAAGCAGGCTTCGAGGAAGCATCCGACGCATGGATTGAACGGCCGGAATTCGTGAAGCACGGAATCCGGCACAAGGCGATGAAGCAGACGCTCAAGTAGACAAGCGGAAGACGTCACGTTCAGCCGACGTTCAGCCTTCCTGCCTCGTGCAGCCTTCCTCACGAAGATATTCGAGCGCTTCCTCGATCGTCTCGAACGCCATTTCGAGGTTAAGCCCGGCATATACATACCAGAGATCATCCTCGCGCAAGAGCCTTAGCTTGCGCCCTTCGGGATCGATCCAATGCTGTTCGGGAGCCTTGTCGCGCTTCGTGACCGGCTTCGGCTCGGGAGCGCCTTCCGACAGCGATGCAATGGAAGCGGCGATAATCGAACGGAATTCCTCTTCGCCGTAATCACGAATGTTCACGAGCCCTTTATCATCAGTCACTTCACCTTCAACCAATGCGGCATAGACGAAGCCGTTGCCGTTCGGGTGGAGGTGATAGATGACCGTCTTCTTCTCGTGCAGACTGTCCTCATAATGATAATTGACGCGACCGAGCGATACATCCTTGCGCGTGAGTTCGGGAAACGATGCTGCGATCGCGATTTTCTGATCGAAGGTTAACAAATACGACACGCTCCTGTCTGAATCCTAGTACGGCTTAGTATAGCACAAAAAGGTTCGGCCGCGACAATCGCGGCCGAACCTTTTGTCTATCCATCGAAACTACAGACGCACCGTGCTGGAAGGGCCTTCGCCTTCGCGTTTCTTCGCGTGCTCAAGCTCATCCTTCCAAGTCAGATGGCGATATTCTGCGGCTGCAGGATCGTTATCGAACCAATTGAGGAAGTCCTCCCACATCGCGAGCGGCCATTCCGAATCGATCTGTGCCGTCGTGTAGATGTTCTCGCGGAGACGGATGAAGCCGAATACGTCCCGAACCTGCGATTTTTCCGCCTTGATCGTCGTCTGGTCAGCGAGATGCGGCGGCACGAAGATAACGCCGGCAGGCGTAGCCACGACCACGTCGCCAGGCAGACAGACCGCTTTGCCGATGCGAGTAGGCGTGTTCATGCCGATCATCGTGCAATCCGCGATAGCCGTCGGGTCGCTGCCGCGGTACCATACGTTGATGTTATCGATCTCCTGCACTTGCTGATTGTCGCGGATCCCGCCCCAGATGACGGCGCCGCCGCGCTTCGTGCGCGTGGAGATTGCCGTACCGAGGTTGCCGCCGATATAGGTGCCCATATGGATCTTATCGAACATGTCGACGACGACGACATCGTCTTCGACCAGGGAGTCGATGACCCACTGGTTGAAGAAGCCGCGGCGGCCTTCTTCTTGGTGACCGTAGTTGAGCAGCGTGTCATGCAGGTCGGGACGATGCGGAACCATGACCGCGGTTACCGCGCGGCCGACGACCGTCTTTTGCGGGTGGATCATTTTGAAATCGCCTTCGAATTGGAACTTGTAGCCGTTCTGCCAGAGCGGACCCCAAGCTTCCTCCAGCGTAATCTTGCGCATACGCTCGAGGGTGGCGTCCGGAACTTTCGGGCGGCCGTTCTCGAAGCGCTCGCCTGTCCACAGGGGGGTCAATTGAATGATATCGTCGCGGTTATCGAACTTCATCGCATAAGCACCTCTTCATGTATAGGATAGGGTAGGGCAGGGGAGGAGGCCGACGTCTTGCGCCGGCTACCACGATTAGCTCCAGAGACGGTCGTTGCCGACAAAATGGTTCCACTCATCCGTCGATTCCCACAGGCCAGGCACTTCTGGATGCAGGTGCTGCGCGATAACTTCGTCGTTCAGCTCTTCGATACCGAGGCCCGGCGCGTCCGGCACGTGGATGAAGCCGTTCTGCAGCAGCGGCTTCGGCAGCTTCGGCGCGATAATGATGTCGTCCCACCAAGGCACTTCGACCGAGTGGAATTCCAGCGCAAGGAAGTTCTCGGATGCGGCTGCAACGTGTACGGCTGCGAGGCAGGCAATCGGGCTCTCCGCCATGTGGATCGCCATCGCGACGCCGTGCTCCTGTGCCATGTCGGCGATCTTCTTCGTCTCGAGGATGCCGCCCGTCGTCAAGATGTCAGGGTGAATGACGGATACGCCGCCGGACTCGAGGAGCGGCTTGAAGTTCTCCTTGAGGTAGATGTCCTCGCCCGTGCAGATCGGCGTCGTGACGGAGTTCGCCAGTCGCTTGTACTGCTCCGTATATTGCCATGGAATCATATCTTCCATCCAAGCCAAGTTATATTTATCGATACGGCGGCCGAGCTTAATGCAGTCTTCAACGCCGATATGTCCGAAGTGGTCGATTGCCAGCGGCACTTCGTAGCCGATCTCGGCGCGTACGTCCGCGACGTACTGCTCCATCATCTCGAGGCCTTTCTCCGTGACGTGAATGCCGGTGAACGGATGCGCGATGTTGTAGACGTCATAGTGGCGGCTCTTCAGGTAGCGGAGCTCTTCAGGCGTCGTGTTCGGGTTCCTGCGCGCTTCCCAATACGCCTTGGATACGGAACGCATCTCCTCGATGAAGCCGAGCGGCGCGCTCAGCGTGCCTGGCTCGTTGATGATCGTGCTGATGCCCAGGTCCATCTTGAGGAAAGTAAAGCCCATTTCCATCCGCTTCTTCAGCGCTTTGCCCATTGCCGTGCCGGTGTTCTTGCCGTCAACGTCGGTGTCGCAGTACATGCGGATCTTATCGCGGAATTTGCCGCCCAGCATCTGATAGACCGGGATGCCGTATGCCTTGCCGGCCAGATCCCACAGCGCAAGCTCGATGCCGCTGACGCCGCCGCCTTGACGGGCGTGGCCGCCGAATTGCTTGATGCGGCGGAACAACTTGTCCACGTTGCAAGGATTCTCTCCGAGCAGCCGCGGTTTCAGCATCTGCGCATAGTATTTGTCTGCGCCGTCGCGTACTTCGCCGAAGCCGACAAGGCCTTGGTTCGTGTATACCTTGATCAAGCTGCAGTGCATCGGCGCCCCGGAGATATCGGCGAACCGGATATCCGTAATGCGAAGCTCAGAAGGGTTGGAATACGAATTCACGTGGGCTAATGTACTTTCATATGTTTCTTTGGACATGGGACAAATCTTCCTTTCGAGTAAAGGTTACTTCCATACGAAGTTGTAAACGCGCTTTCACCACGAGACATGCAGACACCCTGACGATGAAGCCTTCCGCGTTATGCAGTTCAAGGGGCTGCCGGCTTCTTCATTCTCAGATCCAAGTAGTGCATCAAGAAACCGCCATCCAACCGAATGTCCGCGCCGTTCATGTAACGGGACTGATCGGTAGAGAGGAAGAGCGCGAGCTCGGCCAGATCTTCATGCGTGCCGAGGACGGCATCGGGAACCTTGTACGTATAATCTTCATATAAGCTCGAGATCTCGCTATGGAACACCTCGTTGTCGCCTTCGACAGGGCCGAATTCGATCGTGTTCACGGTAACGCCGTGCCGGCCGAGCTTCAACGCTGCTTCACGGGACAGCATCTTGACGGCTCCCTTGGATGCACTGTACGCGAAGGAGGAGCCTGTCGGCTTCTCGGCGTGGATGGAAGAGATGTAGACGACTTTGCCATAATTTTTGCTGACCATCTGTTTGCCGACAGCTTGCGTGCATATAAAAGCTGACTTGGCATTGGCGTTCAGAATACGCTTGAACCATTCCTCGTCACCGTACGCAACCGAACCCGGTTCGACCAGGTTGTTGTTGTGAATCAGGACATCGACCGTTCCGAGCTGCTCAGCCGCTTGGCTCAGCGCCTCATTGACTTCGCTGCTCTTGCAGGCATTAATCTGGATGACTAGCGCGCTAGCGCCTTCGGATTGGCATCGTTCAAGCTCCGATTGGATCGCTTGGCCATTCGATGCGCTGTTCAAGAGGAAGCGCGCGCCTTCGGAGGCGAGACGAGTGATCAGCGCTCTGCCGGACGGATTGTCGGCTTCCGTAATGAAGACGACTTTGTTCTGTAGCAGTTTCATGTATCCCCACCTTCCAATGCTCATGCCTTGGTTGTATTCGGTTACATCCTTAATCTTACATACAGGATTGGGAACGTCAAGAAGACAATCTTGACGCGGAAATAGACGTACTTGATATTGAGATTCGCCGGAATCTCGATAACATGCACGTTAGGGCCGTATAGGATAGGACGGAAACGGGGTCGTTTGCCAAAAAAGTATATTGCCACGCAGCGCGTCGCTATGATATATTTTCTTAAATTTAGATCGACGAGAAGCGGAGGGTAATGATCGAATGGCCTACTATTATATGGAACCGTCACGGACGTTTAGCGAATTTTTGCTGCTGCCGAACCTGACTACCAAAGATTGCCATCCCGGCAATGTCAGCCTCAGAACGCCGGTGAGCAAGTTCAAGCGCGGCGAAGAGCCGAGAGTGTCGCTCAACATTCCGTTTGCGTCCGCCGTCATGCAGTCCGTATCGGACCACAACATGGCGGTGGCGCTCGCACGCTGCGGAGGCATTTCTTTTATCTTCGGATCTCAGCCGGTAGAAGAACAAGCCGCCATGGTGCGCAAGGTCAAGGAATACAAGGCCGGGTTCGTGGTCAGCCGATCGAATCTGACGCCGGAGCACACGCTGAAGGACGTGCTGGAGCTGAAGGAGCGGACAGGCCACTCCACCGTTGCGATCACCGACGACGGGTCGCCGAAAGGAACGCTGCTGGGCATCGTCACGAGCCGAGACTATCGCATCAGCCGGGATCCGCTTACGAAGTCGATCCGCGACTTCATGACGCCGTTCGAGTCGCTTATCTACGGCAAGTCGGGCATAGCGTTGTCGGAAGCCAACGACCTGATCTGGGAGCATAAGCTGAACTGCCTTCCGGTCGTGAGCGAATCGAACAAGCTGGATTACCTCGTGTTCCGGAAGGACTACGACGCGCATAAGGAGAACCCGCATGCGCTCCTGGACGGCAACAAGAGTTACATTGTCGGCGCGGGCATCAACTCCAAGGATTATAAGGAACGCGTTCCGGCGCTGGTGGAGGCCGGTGCCGACGTGCTGGTCATCGATTCGTCGGACGGCTTCACCGAGTGGCAGAAGGAGACGCTCGAGTTCGTGAAGGCGAACTACGACATTCCGATCGGCGCGGGCAACGTGGTCGATAAGGAAGGCTTCCGCTATCTGGTCGAGGCCGGCGCGGATTTCATTAAGGTAGGCATCGGCGGCGGTTCGATCTGTATTACGCGCGAGCAAAAAGGGATCGGCAGAGGCCAGGCTTCATCGGTGATCGAGGTAGCTGCGGCGCGTGACCAGTACTATCAAGAGACGGGCATCTACGTGCCGATCTGCTCGGACGGCGGAATCGTGCATGACTACCATATGACGCTTGCCCTGGCGATGGGCGCAGATTTCATTATGATGGGCCGTTATTTCGCGCGGTTCGACGAGAGCCCGACCCGCAAGCTCAGAATCGGCAACAACTACGTGAAGGAGTTCTGGGGCGAGGGCTCGAACCGCGCGCGGAACTGGCAGCGTTATGATACGGGCGGCAAAGAAGGGCTCGTCTTCGAAGAAGGCGTGGATTCCTATGTGCCGTACGCGGGGAGTCTGCAGGAGAATATGGACAAGACGATCGCGAAGATCAAGTCGACCATGTGCAACTGTGGTTCGCTCTCGATCGAAGAGCTGCAGCGGAATGCCCGCATTACGCTTGTATCCGCGACAAGCATCGTAGAGGGCGGCGCGCATGACGTCATCCTGAAGGAAAGCAGCATATCGGCCGAATAACGACCGGCAGAACAAGAGATCGACATGGGATATTCGGCATGAGGGGATGGCTATGGAAGCAAAATTCTGCATGAGCTGCGGACATGCGATGGAGCTGCGCGACTTCGACGGGACGATGCGGCCGGCCTGCACGAGCTGCAGCTTCGTGCATTGGGGGAACTACAGTATCGGCGTGGGCGCGCTCGTCATCAGAGACGGCCGGATCCTGCTCGTTCGCCGCGCGCAGAACCCGGGGAAAGGCTATTGGACCAATCCCGGCGGCTATATCGAACAGTTGGAGCCGATCGAAGCGACGATCGTGCGCGAGGTCGAGGAAGAAGCCGGCATACGGGCGACCGTGAAGAGCGTGGTCGCGCTGCGCGATCAGCCGAGGGCGATCCACAATGTGTACATCGCATTCGCGATGGCGTACGTGGACGGCGAGCCGGTGCCGGACGGCGTGGAAGTGGACGCAGCAGGATTCTTCAGCTTGGAGGAGATGGCGGAGATGAACGTGGCGGGCTTCACGCAATGGCTCGTCGACGTCGCGTTCCGAGGCAAGACGGAGGGGCTGTACATCGATCGGGAGCCGATCGTGGCACTAGACGGCTACGGACTCTTCCGCGTATAACAAAATCGTGTGCATATAGAGCAAGATCGCGAATGGTCAGAACGAAACGTAGCATATTATGATGAAGACTGACTTACCATGCTAATCCACTGCGAAGGAGAATGGAACCGAATGTCTAAAATTAGAGTAGCCGTTATCGGATGCGGATCGATCTCCAAGCATCGCCACATCCCCGAATATGCAGCGAATGAGAACGTTGAACTGATTGCTTTCTGCGATCTTGTGGAGGCACGTGCAGTCGAATATGCAGAGAAGCATGGCGGCAAAGCGTATACGAGCTATCAAGAGCTGCTCGACAAAGAGAAGCCTGACGCGGTCAGCGTGAACCTGCCGAACGCGCTTCACGCGGAAGTGTCGATCGCTGCGGCGAACGCAGGCGCGCATGTCTTGGTCGAGAAGCCGATGGCGACGACCGTTGCAGAAGGCGAAGCGATGATCGAGGCCGCACGGAAGAACAAGGTGTTCCTCATGGTCGGTCACAATCAGCGCCTGATGCCGCCGCATATCAAGGCGAAGGAAATTCTCGATTCCGGCGTCCTCGGCAAAGTCATCTCGTTCCGTACCTCCTTCGGCCACCCTGGTCCTGAGGCGTGGAGCATTGACGGCCGGGAGAGCTGGTTCTTCGACAAGCCGCAAGCGATCATGGGCGCAATGGGCGATCTCGGCGTCCATAAGTCCGACCTGATCCGTCACTTGCTGAACGATGAGGTTACCGAGGTAGCGGCGTTCATCGGCACGATCCATAAGGAAGATACGGAGGTTGACGATAACGCGACTTGCCTGCTTCGCATGAAGAGCGGCGCGATCGGTACGCTCGTAGCGAGCTGGACCTATTACAAGGGCGAGGACAACAGCACCGTATTCTGGTGCGAGAACGGCGTGCTCAAGATCGGCACGGATCCTGACGACCAAGTCATCATGGAGCTGCGCGACGGGACGATCGAGCGTCATAAGGCCGGCGAGATCGCGACCAACGAGAAGCAGACGACGAGCGGCATTATCGACGCGTTCGTGGATGCGATCGTCTCGGGCACAGCACCTAGCATCTCCGGCGAAGAGGGCTTGAAGTCGCTGCAGGTCATTCTGGCGGCGTTCGAGTCGCAAGCAAGCGGTCAGATCGTGAAGCTATAGTCAGCGTATAACGACCGAGGCAGCCATCGCTGATGGCTGCCTTGGTTTATTTGCGCTTTAGGATGTGCACGGCTTGCGGCAGGATGCGGATCGACGCGGGAGCCATTCCGGCATCTTCGCCATCGGCATGCACGCGCAGATGCGAGCCCGCAGCAGGCAAGATCCGAACATCGCGGCCGCGGTAGAAGCGGACAGCCGGATGCGAGACATGCTTGCCGGCGTATACCCGCGGGAATGCCCAGAGCAGTCCGAAGCGAGATACCCCGCTGACGACGCAAACCTCTGCGATGCCGTCGTCGGCTTGCGCGATTGGATTAATTCGCATCCCTCCGCCATAATAAGGAATATTGGAGATCGCTGTCAGCCAGACGCGCGCATGCTGCGTTCGAACGCCGTCGATCTCTAGCGTCAGATCGACCGGTTGATAGGCGAGCAGCACGCGCAGCAGCGAGACGACGTAGGCGGCATACCCGAGACCAAGCTTATTGAACCATGATTTGTACGGGGCATGATTGGCGGTGTAGGCGACTTCGCCATCCAGTCCGGCTCCAGCCGAAGAGACTGCATAACGGTCGTTCACAACAAACGCATCGACGGCGGTCGATCGGTCTTGATCGACGAGCGTGAGCAGCTCATCCAATGCGGGGAGCGTGAGCAGCGGCAGGTCGTGTCCGCGGGCATAGTCATTGCCGGAGCCGGCCGCGATGAAGCCGAGCTGGATATGGCCGGGCAGCGGCGAACCGCCGGAAGCCGAGAGCAGGCCGTTCACGGCCTCATTCATCGTGCCGTCACCGCCAACGACGATGATCGTATGACGCACGGCAGGCTGAGCATCAGATAGGGAGCCGAAGAACCGGCGGCACCAAGCCTCTGCATCGCCTGGCGCTTCCGTCGCGATGATGCGGAAGGCGCGGCCGCGCGCATGAAGGGCATGCTCGATCTGTCGGCGCACAGAAGCGCCTTTCCCGTTCCCTGACTGCGGATTGACTAGAATATGCAGCATGACGAGACACCGCCTAATCTTTTAATACCAACAATATTCAATGCCGTTAAACAAATTCCTGCTTACAGCCGGGCGAAATCTTGAAGAGGTGAGGGGATTAGGATGATTCGCCGAACAATCGTACAAGCGGCAGTGACGCTCGGCCTCGCGGCGAGCATCGCAGCTTGCGGCGCGGGGCAGCATCCCGCTGACCCGACGGTGTCCAACCGCGACGGGGAAGGGAGTCCAAGCGGCCATCATCAGCATGCCTCACTCGAGGAGTCATCGAAGTGGATGGGCGTATTCGAGCTCGCGGCTGCTCCTGTGCCGGACATGCCGACTGAGCTTCGAATCCGCATTAAGGATCGAGATCGGGTGACGCTTAAGGCGTATGAACAGCATCATGAGAAGCTGATGCATCTGATTGTCGTCAATCGAGAGCTGACGCATTTTGACCACCTTCACCCTGAACCGCTGGAACAAGGTAGCTTTACAGCAGCGGTTACGTTTCCAGGAGAAGGGGCCTATAAGCTGTTCGCGGATTTCGTGCCGGAGGGCCGAATGAATGCGACCGTCAGCGACTGGATTACGGTGGGGGAGGCTGCGGTTCAAGAGGAGCCGATCATGCTGTTGCCCGATGATCGGGAAGTTAAGACAACCGGCAGCCTGGCGGTCAGCCTGGCGCTTAGCTCGCATCGGGCAGGCGATAACGCAGCATTGACGTTCAAGCTCCAAGATGCGGAGACGATGAACAGCATCACGGATCTTGAGCCGTACTTGGGCGAGATCGGGCATGTCGTCATCCTGTCGAGCGATGCGGAGCAGTATCTGCACGTGCATCCGTCTGCTGACGCGGGGACAGGTCCGGAAGCGGCATTCCAGGCAGTGTTCCCGCAAGCGGGCAGTTACAAGCTATGGGGACAGTTCATGCATCGGGGAGAACTGCATACGATTCCCTACGTCGTGGAGATTACGGAGTAGAACGAATGAGGGCACGGCAGCATCTGCATCGCGCAGGCAGCCGTGCCCTCATTCGAATTAATTCAAGCCGCAGGCTTCCGCGATTAGCGTGTAGGAGCGGTGTCGCGCTTCGGGGTCATGGATCGGGCTTACGATCAACAGCTCATCGGCGGCATAGCGTTCGGCATGCTCATGGAGCGCTTCTGCGACTTGCTCGGGCGTTCCCACGATTCGGCGCTGCCGTGCCAGCCTGATCCGCTCCAAATCATATTCGGTGTAGGGATAATCGAGTGCCGTGCGAACGGACGGAAGGTTGTTCAGTTCGAGTCCCCGCTCCAGCCGCAGGAAGAACAGATCGGTGCTCGTCGCGAGCTCATTGGCTTCCGCCTCGGTCTCGGCACAGATCGCTAACACGGCAATTAGTGCATGCGGCTGCTCAAGAATACGCGACGGCCGGAAATGCGCCTTGTAATGGCGGACGGCTTCTTCGCCGCCAGGCGCGCCGAAAAATTGCGCGAATCCGTACGAGGTGCCCAGCCGCGCTGCGAACTTGGCGCTCTCGCCGCTCGAGCCGAGCAGCCACATCTCGGGCATGGTCTCGACGGGCGGCGAGGCTTGCAGCCCTGCGAACCGATGATCGCTGCCCAGCGGTCCGTGGAAATAATCGATCAGATCGGAGACTTGCTCCGGATAGTGGTCATAGTGATACGTCTTGCCTTCATTCAATGCTCTTGTCGCCAGCGGCATGCCCCCGGGTGCCCGTCCTAATCCCAGATCGACGCGACCAGGATGCAGCGCCTCCAGGAGCCGGAAATTCTCTGCGACCTTATAGGCGCTGTAGTGAGGCAGCATGACGCCGCCGGAGCCTACCCTTATGGATGCAGTGGCAGCGGCCACATGGGCAATCATGATCTCGGGACTCGAGTGGGCGAGTGCGAGGGAGGCATGGTGCTCGGACATCCAGAACCGATTATAGCCGAGCTTCTCGGCTGTCTGAGCCAGCTCCGTCGTCTCGCGAAGCGCGTCATGGGCGGTGCGTCCTTCCCCAATCTGCGATTGATCCAATATGCCAAGCTTGAGCTGCTTCATTAGGCTTCATCTCCTATCGGCTTGCAGGGTGGCGTGCGGGCATCGTCGCATGCTCGAGCTCCGTCAAGATCCGTCGCGCCTCCTCGTTCGTGCTCCCGCACATCTCCGGATCGGGCTGCAGGCTGCTGCATACGAGCGGGCGCTCCGGCTGCCCGAATAGTCGGCAGCTGCCTTCGGGCGTCAGCTGGATGCAGGGCATTCCGGCCGGCTTGCCGTTCGGCATGCCCGGAATGGGCGACGAGATGGATATTACGGTGCAGCATGCGGCACAGCCGATTCGACACTCCATGTCATGTCCCCTTTAGTGGTGGATAACAAGCACTCACTTTATGTATCAACTCCCATTATACATCATTCGGCTGCGAGAACTTGCTTGTGATACGGATTGTAGGTTATAATTTTGTCGCCAATATCACCCAATAAGGAGCTTGAACATGGACAAAGTACTTATTTTCGGACATAAGAATCCGGACACCGACACGATCTGCTCGGCGATCGCATACGCAGACCTGAAGACGAAGCTTGGCCAGAACGTCGAAGCTGTCCGTCTGGGCAGCGTGAACGGAGAGACGCAATACGCGCTGGATCAATTCCAAGTCGCCGCTCCCCGCCAAGTGGATACGGTTGCGAACGAAGTGAAGACGGTTATCCTGGTCGATCATAACGAGCGTCAGCAGAGCGCGAGCGACATCGATCAAGTGCGCGTAGCCGAAGTAATCGACCATCACCGCATCGCGAACTTCGAGACGAGCGGCCCGCTCTACTACCGTGCAGAGCCTGTCGGCTGCACCGCTACGATCCTGAAGAAGATGTACAAGGAGAACGGCATCGCAATCGAGCCGCATATCGCGGGTCTCATGCTGTCGGCCATCATCTCCGATTCGCTGCTCTTCAAGTCGCCGACCTGCACGCAGGAAGACGTCGAAGCAGCTCAAGAGTTGGCGACGATCGCAGGCGTGGACGCGAACAGCTACGGCCTTAACATGCTCAAAGCCGGCGCCGACTTGAGCGACAAGTCGATCGCGCAGCTAATCTCGCTCGACGCGAAGGAATTCTCGATGGGCAGCTCCAAGGTCGAGATCGCGCAAGTGAACGCCGTGGACGTGAACGACGTGCTGTCCCGCCAGTCCGAACTGGAGGACGCGCTGTCGAACATCATTGCGGAGAAGGGACTTGACCTGTTCCTGTTCGTCGTGACGGATATTCTGAACAATGATTCGGTGGGCATCGCGCTCGGCAGCAAGGCAAGCAAGGTTGAGCAAGCCTACAACGTCAAGCTGGAGAATAATCGCGCGGTACTGAAAGGCGTCGTATCCCGCAAGTCGCAGATCGTTCCCGTCCTGACGGAGACATTCAACCAATAAGATGAAGGCAGCACGCATCGCAGAAGCCCGCGACCATTCGCGGGCTTCTCTGTACGCTTGGGACGATAGGGGGAGCTGGTCTTAGCCATGCGGGTACATACGTTCATCATTCATGCCGATGTGGAGCGGCAGGACTTGATTGCGATCTCGGCGATGTCCAGTCGCTTCGTGTCGGACATTCGGCTGGAATACGCGATTGGAGCGGACACCTACCATGTCGATGTGAAAAGCTTGCTCGGCATGCTGTCACTGCCGATCAAAGCCGGGACGGAGCTGCGGCTCGTCGTGAAGGGGAAGGACGACGAAGAGGCGCTGGAAGAGGTGTTTGCGCGGTTTCAAGCGCTGGAGAAGCATCCATAATACGAGTATGCGGGTACCGTTCGCAGGGAATAATGGGTAGCATACCAATCCCATGCGAAGGGGAAATGCCTCTTGTTGAACTGGCTTACGCGGATTAACTTGCTCGTAGCGTTCGTCGTGCTGATGGTATTCCATGCCTTGTTGTACTATTATCAAGGCACGAACAATTGGTTCATGGTTGCGCTGCTGGCTTCCCTCGTGGACACAGGCGTGCTAGCTGCGCTGCAGTTCATCATCGGCACGCGGCGAGCGCGATAATGCGAGTCATAAGCGAGACTTAGAAGAACCGTCCCAACCTAGGGACGGTTCTTCTTGTTCGGCTCGTAGCCTTCTTCGCGATCTTGCTCATACTCGTCTTCCGTGAGCTCGAACCCGACGCGTTCGTGGTTCTTGGTATCCTCCAGAACGGTACGCGGGTCGCCGTCCGTCTCTGGGCGTATACGATCATGCGGCATGCAGCTGCGCCTCCTTTCGGCTATGGGATAGCTTGTCCGCGAGGCTGTGCACCTATGCGGACTCGGCGGCCGGGCTTAGAGGATCCAAGCGCCGAGCAGACCGCACAAGATGCCTGTCAGCATGACGCAGAGCATGACGAAGAGCAGCACGCGCTTCGGGAATGTCCGCGCAAGCATCAGCAAGGACGGCAGGCTGACGGCAGGCAGCGTGATGAGCAGCGCTGCAGCCGGACCGGCGCCCGAGCCGAATGCGAGAAAGGATTGAATGATCGGAATCTCGGCGGCCGTCGGAATGACGAACAAGGTGCCGACAACCGCGAATAGCAGAATGGCCAGGAACCCGCCATCGGTCCAGACCGGGAACAAGGTAGATTGGAATGCGCCTAGCAGGAGCACGGCAAGCACATAAGCAGGCACGATCTGGAGCGTCATGATGCCTGCCTGTCGGAGCCATCGAAGCAGCCATGGACCGTGCTCGCGAGCGTCGTCCGGCATGGGCGACTCCAATGGCGGAACGGCGCTCGGTTCCTTCCCGGAGAATCGGTTGGCATAATAACTGACGCCGAACGTGAGCAGGGCTCCGAAGACGATGCGAATTAACGTATACTTCCACGATAAGACGAACGTCATGAAGATCAGCGTGGCGGGATTAAGCACCGGATTCCCGATCCAGAAGGCAAGGCTGGCGCCGATCGATACGTTGCGCCTGCGCAATCCTGCGGCTACCGGCGCAGCGCAGCAAGAACACATCATGCCTGGCAGCGATGCAACGCCTCCGATCAACGTGCTCCGGAAGCTCGTCTTGCCGAGCAAGTCGTACAACCATCTTGCGGGAAGGAGCACTTGCAGAAGCGAACCGAGAATAATGCCCAGAACCGCGGCTTTCCATATGGCCTTGAAATAGACCGCCGCATAGTCGAGAGCGGCCTGCCAGGACGGCCCGATGCCGGCTTCGCTGCCGACTCCGGATAGAATCGAAGATCCGATCGAGCCTTCGGCAGCCGCGAGGAAAGCCTTATGGTAGTAGGGCCACCATTTCACGTATGTCAGACCTGCGACGGCCACGAAGACGAATAGCAGGACGAACCATAGCGTCTTGCGAGCGAATGGGGAGGAATATGCGTTCGTATTGCGGTTGTCAGTTGTCATGTCAGCCTCCAAGGATGTCTTGCTCCTCGAGAATTATAGCAGGATAACCGATCGGCGACAGTTGCGCTGCGGGATTAAGTTGGAGTACGATTACCTACATAAGAGGCTGTCCTAATCAATGTAAAGATATGAGACGCATGCAGGAGGCAGAGATAACAATGGATACAATGGAATCGATTAAATTAACCTCGCTCTCGAGCAAGGGAGGCTGCGGCTGCAAGATCGGACCGGCCGATCTCGCGCAGGTGCTGCGCCACCTGCCGCCGGCCGCTCCGAATCCGAACCTGCTCGTCGGGCTGGATACGAGCGACGATGCCGGCGTATACAAGCTGACCGATGAGCTGGCGCTCGTGCAGACGCTCGACTTCTTCACCCCGATCGTCGACGATCCGTACATGTTCGGCCAGATCGCGGCCGCGAACGCGATCAGCGACATTTACGCCATGGGCGGCAAGCCGCTTACGGTACTTAATATCGTGGCATTCCCGATCTCGACGCTGGACAAGCGCATTCTGTCCGAGATTCTGCGCGGAGCGGGGGATAAAGTTCAGGAAGCCGGCGCGACGCTTGTCGGCGGCCATTCGATCGATGATAAGGAGCCGAAGTTCGGGCTTGCGGTAACGGGCACCGTCCATCCGGACCGGGTGAGGACGAATGCAGGCGCGCAAGCAGGGGACAAGCTGATCCTGACGAAGCCGATCGGCGTTGGCATTATGACGACATCGATTAAGAAGAATCAATTAACTCCGGAAGAGATCGCGCGCGTCAGCAGCGTGATGGCGACGCTGAACAAGAATGCCGCGGAGGCGATGGAAGACTATGATGTCCATGCTTGCACCGACGTGACGGGCTTCGGCCTGATGGGACATGCGCTAGAGATGGCCAAGGGGAGCGGCAAGGAAATCGTCATTCGGCAAGCTGACGTACCTGTACTGCCGCGCGTGCGGGAACTGGCGGAGAACGGCTTCGTCCCGGGCGGCACGAAGAACAATTACGTGCATGTCGAGCCGGATATCGACTTCCCGGCGGCAATGGATCAGACGGATCGTTATATTTTATGCGACGCGGTAACCTCGGGCGGGCTGCTCATCGCCGTCGATCCGAGTCAAGCGGAGGCGCTGTTAGCCGACTTGCAAGGCAGAGGCGTCGAAGCGGCAATGATCGGGGAAGTCACGGAACGCACGAGCGGCAGAATTGTCGTCGAGGCCTAAACAGAAGGAGCAATCGTCATGTTTCAAGATCTGACACCGGAGGAGTGGGCAGCGCTCAGGCTTCGCAAGGAGCTTGTCCTGATCGACGTCCGCTCGCCCTCCGAATTCGAGGAAGCGACCATACCGGGCAGCGTGAACATTCCGCTGTTCGATGATAAGGAGCGTGCCGAGATCGGCACGCTCTATAAACAGACGAGCATCGCGGCCGCGAAGGAGCGCGGTCTCGAGATCGTCTCTGCCAAGCTGCCCGCATTCATCCGCAGCTTCACGGCATTGGAAGGGAAGAAGGCGGTATTCTGCTGGCGGGGCGGCATGCGGAGCAAGACGTCGGCAACCGTCCTCTCCTTAATGGGCATTCATGCGTATCGGGTTGCCGGCGGCTACCGCGCCTATCGGCAATGGGTCGTGCAGCAGGTCGAAGAACTGCCGATTCCGGAGCAAGTCTTCGTCATCCATGGCAACACGGGCTCCGGCAAGACAGCCCTTCTGCGCATGCTGAAGCAGAAGGGATATCCCGTTATGGATCTCGAGGGGATGGCGGGGCATCGTGGATCGATTTTCGGCCAGATCGGCCTGCGCGCGCACAATCAGAAGACGTTCGATTCGCTGCTGGTAGACGAGCTGCTGCAGCTCCGAGACTCGTCGTACATGCTTATGGAAGCGGAGAGCAAGCGCATCGGCAGGGTCGTGCTGCCCGAACGCCTCTTGGAGAAGAAGGAGCGCGGCGTTCATCTGCTGGTTGAGCTGCCGATGGAGGCGCGCATTCAGACGATCTTGGACGATTACCAGCCGTGGGATCATCACGAGGCCTGCCTGGAGGCGTTCAAAGGCATCAAGGCTCGGATTCATACGCCGATCGCGGTGGAGATCGAGGGCTGCTTGCGTACGGAGCGGTATGACCGCGCCGTGGAGATGATGTTGACGCACTATTACGACCCGCGCTACGAACATTCTACCCAGCAATACGAGGACGTGCAGTTCGAGACGATCCGCGTCGATTCGGTCGAGGAAGCGGCGCTTGCGGTCGAGAGCCGGCTGCCGCAGCCGCGTGCCGGCATGCATGCTTAGTGTTCTTCTTCGGCCTGCAGGCGGCCGCGGGAACGGAATACAAGCCAGATCGCGCAGAAGCCGAGCGTGCCGATTGCAGCCATGACGGTGCTAAGGATGTACATATTGGACGGCCCCAGCCGGTCATACACCCATCCGCCGAGCAGCCCGCTGATGATGCCGGCAACGCCCATCCAGCAGAGGCCGTAGATGGCCTGTCCGGTGGACCGCACGGCAGAGGGCACGAGGAAGTTGCAGATCTGGGTTCCGGTGTAATAGGTAATGCCGAAGGTGAAGCCGTGGAGCATCTGGATGGCGAGCACTTGGTGGGGCGAGTCGGCGAAGCCCATGAGCAGCCATCTGAGCGCATACAGGCCGCATACGATCGTCATGACGCCGAACATCGTGCGCTCGGTGAGCTTCAAGTAGCGGTCGAGCAGCAGGAACAGCGGAACCTCCAGCGAGGCCGCGATGAACCATGACCAGCCGACCATCACTTCGCTGCCGCCCATCTGCGCGATATAGACGGAGATGAAGTTGGAGTTCATGCGATTCGGCACGTTGATCACGATCGACAGCAGCAAGAAGGAGAGGAACAGGCCGTTCATGAACACCTTGGACATCTCGCCCTTGGGGTAAGCGTTCTTGCGCGAGCGCTTCGGCTGGTTCGGAATGCCGAAGCTGAGCGCGAGCGTCACGATCACGCTGACGCCGTAGAAATAACCGAGGTTCGAGATGCCTGCGCGTTCAATGAACGGACTCGCGCCGAGCACCATGACCGCGAAGCCGATGGAGCCCCATAGCCGGAACGTGCCGAAGTGGTAAGGCGTATTCTCGATCGCGTACAGCGTCAAGCTGTTGGAGATCGGATTCAGCGCGGTCTGGAAGAAGTAGAACAGCAGCATGAGCGAGAACACGATGGCGAATTGGCTGGATTGAAAATAAAGCTGGCTCGTCACGATATTGCCGATCAGCATGACGATGATGATGCGCCGCGGGTTCTGAAGCTTGTCGCTCCAATAGCCCCAGAACGGGTTCGCGATGAGCGAGACCATCGGGCCGACAGACATGAGAATGCCGATCTGCATGCTCTCGAAGCCGACATGCTGGAAGTAGAGCGGCAAGAACGGATTCAGCAGCGACCACGAGCCGAACATGAACAGATTGAAAAACTTCAGCTGCGTATAGGGATTCAGCTTCGAGCGGCTATTCATCGGGTCACATCCCTTGGACTGGATTCATGGGTACCATTATAGATGAAAAGGACGAATTGTAAAAACAAATCGGCAGTCGTTGATACGGTGCAGCAATGAGGAAGAGGGATGTCAGCAGGCGCGTGTGCGACTCTGACATCCCTCTTTTCGCTATACGGAACTTGCTTGTCTATCCGCCGGAAACGGCCTGCAGCACGGTCAGCTTGTCGCCGTCCGCCAGCGGCTGATCCAGCCGTTCCAGCCACGCGATATTGTCATCGTTGTAGTAGAGCAGCACATGCTCGCGCAGTTGGCCGGTCTCCATGTACAGATGGACACGCAGCAGCGGATACGTATCCAGCAGCACCTCGATCGCATGCGCAAGCGTAGAGGCTTCCAGCTTGAAGCGGCTGCGTCCGTCCGTGCAGTCGCTGATAAGGAATGGAACGGTGCAATCGATCTGTGCCATGGCGCTCAATCCTTCACGATCCAAGGCTTGACGGTCAAGATACGGGATAACTGGCCGGGAAGACGCTGCCAGGTAACCCCGCGATCAAGCGAGCAGAACACTTCGCCGCTCGAGGTGCCGACATAGAGGCCGTAGGGATCATAACCGTCGATCGCCATCGCGTCGCGCAGCACGCTCACATGCCGCTGTTCATCCGGCACGACATCGCCGATCGGCCTCCACTCCGAATCCCCCGGCCGGCGGGACCAGACGAGCAGCTTCCCTTCATGCATCGAACGCTTCTCGCTGCTCTCGAGCGGGATGAGGAACAGGTCGCCGTTCGGCGCTGCGGCGATCGGGAAGCCGAACGGCCGGTCATCGCCATGCATGCCGAGGCCTTCTTCGATCGCTTGCCAGGAATCGCCGCCGTCGCGGGACATGAATACGCCGCTGTGTTCCTGCATGTACAGCAAGTTCGGATCATTCGCGTCTTGGACCATCTTGTGGATGCAATAGCCGATGGAATCGTCCGGCTGCCCTGTCGCGGCACGATTAAGGCCGTTATTGCATACCTTCCAGGATTCGCCGGCGTCTTCGCTTCGGAAGACGCCGACAGCGGACATCGCGACCCAGATGCGCCGCGGATTGCCGGGGTCGACAATAATGGTGTGAAGACC
>JAEWJS010000141.1 GCA_023386495.1 Bacillota bacterium
GGTCTTACCAGCTTGCTCGCCAACATTCTCGAGGCCGACAGTCAATGGTTTCTCTATTCGATACTTGCCGTGTCTCTCTTCGGTGCCTTATCCGCCTTCTTGTTCCAGGTCGCGATCTCGAACGGCGTCGAGTATATGCAGCGCCGCAAGCAGGCCGTCGTCGAAGTCGAGCGAATCCTTAAGCATCTGGGCGGGATCGATATCGTCTCGAGCTACACCACTCCAGCGGACAAAAGGTTTCGGCGCTCCCCCACGACCGGCGTCATGAAGCTGATCCCGAAGCTCATCGTCATCATCTGGGTTATCGTGCTCGGGATTGCGATCTACAATGTGTCTTCGACATAGCTACGAAGGCCATCGTACGGATCGCTGAGCGCCAATATTGTCAAGCTCAGGGTTCTACGGGCCATTAGCGAAGCTATTGCGCTGCTAAGGTACGTCTGGTGCGCTATTTTCGGACTATATCGCTCTACCTAACCCATTAAGGTATAGAATGCGTTAAATAGCGAACGAACGTTCGCTATTTAACGATCTTAGGCCATATTTGGCATCTCAATGGAGCGAAGCCATTGAATTAGCGCATCGGTGTACGTTAACAGCGAAGATGCTTCGCTATTGCATGTGAACCGTCTGTCTGCACACGTTCTCAACGTGAATCGGCAAGCTTGCTAATAGGAGATCATCGCCCCGCGTTCATCGAATACAGCGGTGGGGTTCCACGCGATCTCCCACAGATTATTCTCCGGGTCAGCAAAATAAGCAGTCCGTCCGCCCCAGAAAGCATCGCTTGGCCGGCGCAGAATCGCAGCTCCCGCAGCCTCCACGCGTTCAACCGTCTCATCGACTTGGCTGGGCGTATCTACATTAATCGCCAGCGTAACAGGATTGTATCCCTGAGGAATCTCCGCGAATGATACGCCTGCATCCTTACTTAGTTCCTCGATCGGAAATAACGACAACAACACGCCGCTGGTCATGAACACGCAATATTCGTCATTGCTGCCTTCCTTCTCTTGCCAGCCCAAGCGTTGATAGAATGACCGCAGCGCCGGAAGATTCCGCGCTCCGATCGTCACCAGACTGATTCGTTGCATCACCATCGCAATTCCCTCCATAGCCTCTTATACGATTCACTAGGCGACTTGCTCCCAGATCGTCCCGTTCAAGCCCGCTCCATGAATAAAGACGATGCCCAATCGCTCCCCTGCGTTCACCGCTGCCGACCCTGCAGCTATCATCCCTTGTTCCTCCCCCGTATAACTTGATATGATACAGGTTACAGCATCATCGTTGACAACAGTATGGCAACAATCAATCGAGGAGGATGGACGTGGACGATAAGATGAATAGCTTGCTTGAGACCGCATTGCGGAATTGGGCTGCGCTATCGAATGCTTCCCATGACGATGCAGAGGCAACCGCCGACGAATTCGAGGCTTCCTTCTATCGTTTCATCGATGCCGTGCGCGAGTGGTATCTAGACCAGGAACCGCGTCCCGGCACGTTAGAAGACATGCTCGACAAGCCCGCAATCGCAGCCATCGTTGACCTTCTTCCAGTTCCCCTCTACTTGAATTTCGAGACCGAGGTCGAGCTCATGATCGACAATGTCAGCCGCGTCGACGAGGATCGCTACGACTAACGACTAACGCGCCGCGATTACGACAAATGGAGCTTCTTCGCGAGGTATCGATAAGCCTTGTCCGAGCAGAGCGCGGCTAATTCCTCTTGCAGTTGAGACGCTTCTATCCCGTCTCCCGCATTCGCTGCACCTCCAGCCTTTCGAGCCAGCCATGTATCCGCTAATTCATAACACATGCTGCTCCACCCGGAAGCATTGTCGCTCTCACGTGCTCCGGTAATGACGACGTCGCCGAAGTTCTGCAGCTCGACGAGCGATTTCTCGTATTCCTTCTTATCTTCCTTAGCATCCAACCCTGCCAACTTGCGCAGCTGCCTCGAGTCCGTATTGCCTTCGCTCAGCAGCAGCTTATAGAGTCGCCATGCCGTATGCGAGAGCATGCCGTCTTGGTAACGTTCTTCTGCCGTACGGCCTGATGAGAGCGCATCACGGACGATCGGGAATCTATCACTGTGAATGAATGATGCCTTATCGCCGAAAAACTTGCCATATGCAGCCACGCCATCGGCCGCGATCCGGACTCTCCATGTCCAAGGATCCGTATCCAAGCCGGTATGCCAGCCGCAATCGGATGCCGCTTCCGCCAGGGAAGGATGCTCGGGAATGAAGCCGGAGAACGGCAATATCCGAATGCGTTCAACAAGCTCGCAGAATTCCTCATAAGTCGTAATCTTCATCATGGAATACTTCCCTACCTGTCTATGTAGTATTACTGCTTGCTGCACTTCGCGCACACGCGTAAGCCAAATTGCCGAATGCCTGAATATCTGCCAGATAGTCATACCCAGGCAGATTCGATTCCGTCTGGTTGAGCATCCGCACCACGACCGTATTCGACTCCGGAATGACCAATACCGCGTTGCCGTAGACACCCAGCGATTGATACGCACCTAACGGAAGATCGCTGCCGAGCTCCGATGAACCGCGCGGCCGGTCCTGCACCCACCAGAAGAACCCGTTCCGCGGCAAGCCGTCACCCAGTTCCTCCGGTGTCGCAATCGTCACAGCCCGATCGAAGACTTCGCTAGCAATCGGCTGCTCCCCCTTCCATTCCCCGCTCGTGAGGTGGAGTCTCCCCCACCGTGCCATATCGCGCGCACTCACGAACAGATTCGCTTCTCCGCCCGATTCCCCTGCATAGACCTCGTCCATCCACACGAGACGATCATTCTCCAGCTTTCTCCACCCCGTCTCCGTCAAGCCATACGGCTCGAACACGCGGCGATGCATCACGTCGGCCAGCGGCTCACCGAACGCCTCGTTCACGATTCGGATCAACAGATTCACGCCGGCATTATTGTAGCGCCAATCGGTCCCTGCTGGAAAAAGCCTTCGGAGATTCCCGTCCAGTCCATGCGTGTGCGTGAGCAAGTGGCGCAGGGTCGTACCTCGGAGCACGGCTTCATCGCAATCCGGCAAATATTTCGTCACCGGAACATCCACGCTCGCGATTCGACGTTCATGGATCGCTAAGCTGACCGCCAGTCCGAGGTACGTCTTGCGAACCGAAGCGACATTGAACTGCGAGGCTGCATCGACGGACCGGCTTCCAGTCCGCGAGCTATGCGTGCCCGCATACCACTCAAGCGCGACTTCGCCCCTGTGGATCACGAACAACGAGGCGGCTGAGGACCGCGTCGCCGCCTTCACGTTCGCCATGTAGTCCGCAAGCGCTGCGAACGCCCGCTCCCCGGTCATCTTTTTCTCCCGATATACAACAGATGCGACGACACGCCGAGTACGGACGGATCCCTTGCCAAGCGGATCAGAAGCTCCGTTAACCTGTCCTCCTCGCCTCGAACGGACCAATACATCTTCTGTTCATTGCTAAGCAGCGCACCGATATTCGAGGAGCCGATCAAGTCCAGCGTCTCGAATCCAAATCGCTCCATGTACGGCTTAACATCCTCAACATTGAAGTAGTAAGCCCCTGTAAACCGACCTTGATCCTGATGGTCGAACGTTCCTTCCGCCAGGAAGCGGTCTAAGGCATCCATGTTGTCGTTCGGCTTCCAAGCCTCCGGATAAGAGAGCGAGGTCAGCAGCATTCGCATGCGCGTCTGCACGGCCACGAACACGATGCCTCCTTGCTTCGTAACGCGGTGCAGCTCCGTCACGGCAGCATCCCGCTTCGCCGCATCCTGCAGATGATAGAGAGGGCCCATCATAAGTCCTGCATCATACGTATCGTCTGCTATGCCATGCAGGTCGACGGCATTCCGCACATGGAAGCCCGTCACCCGTTCCGTTAATCCGAGCTCCTCGGCCTTGCTCTTCGCCATGTCGACCAATGCAGGCGTCAGGTCTGTCAATGTGATTGCATAGCCGTGCCGCGCCAGTTCCATCGTATATTTGCCAGGGCCGGCACCGTTGTCCAGAACCTTCCCCGCAGGAGGCAGATACTGCCTTATGTAGTGCCAGTTCACGGTAAATTCCAACGGTTCGCGATCCAGCCTGCCCCACTCATCGAATCGCGAGTAATAATCGATAATGTTATCTGCCACGAATCGCCGCCCTCGCTTCCTCCCGATCGTCAAAATGCTTCGTCTCTCCGCCGATGATCTGGTACGTCTCATGCCCCTTGCCCGCGATAATAACGACGTCGCCGGGCTCCGCCATGCGGATCGCTTCGGTGATCGCTTGCGACCGATCGGGAAGCAGCGCGTACCGCTCCTGCGTCCAGCCGCTCTCTTCCAGGCCCGCCGCTACGTCGGCCAGAATCCGCTCCGGCTCCTCCGAACGCGGGTTATCCGAGGTAACGACAACATAGTCGCTGTACGTCGCCGACAGCTTGCCCATGATCGGACGCTTCGTCCTGTCGCGGTCGCCGCCGCAGCCGAACACCGTGATGACCCGCCGTTCGGCAAAAGCCCTCACCGTCGACAGTACATTCTAGAGTCCATCCGGCGTATGCGCGTAGTCGACCAGCACGAGGAATTCCTGTCCTTCGTCGATGACCTCCATCCGCCCGGGCACGCCGCCGAACGCTGCGAGCCCTTCTCGGATGACGCGGAGCGGCACCTGCTCAACAAGCGCACATGTAATGGCTGCCAGCGCATTGTACACGTTGAACGTGCCGACCATGCGCATCTCGAACGGCAGCGTGCCGGCATACGATACCACGTCGAAGCGCGTACCGCGGGAGGTCAGCCGAATGTTCGCCGCACGAACGTCGGCTTGCTCGTTATGGATGCCGTATGTGAGAACCTGCGCAGACGTAACCTGACGCAGGTAAGCGGACGCTTCGTCGTCCCCATTCAGAACGGCGAACTTGCGCCGATCCGGGTCCGCCGAGAAGGCGTTCCCCAGCCTGGCATACAGCAGCCCCTTGGCTGCGAGATAGGCTTCCATGGAGCCATGGAAGTCCAGATGGTCCTGCGTCAAGTTCGTGAATACGGCCGTCTTGTAGTCGCAGCCGATGACCCTGCCGACCGCCAGCCCTTGCGAACTCACTTCCATCACCGCATAATCGACCGCCTCGTCCGCCATCCGCTTGAGATTCATCTGCAAGTTCGGCGGTTCTTGCGTGTTGAGATCGGACGCATGCAGCGTCTTGCCGATCTTGGTGCCCAAGTTCCCCATTAGCCCCGTATGATTGCCTGCATGCGCCAGAATCGCCTCGATCATATGCGCCGTCGTCGTCTTCCCGTTCGTGCCCGTTACGCCGATCAGTTTCAACTTGCTGCTGGGGTACCCGTTCAGATGGGAGGCCATCAGCGCGAGCGCATGGCGCGCATCAGGCACCTTAATCATGGGAATGCCGCAATCGACCTCGCGCTCAACCACTAACGCGACCGCTCCTGCCTGAACCGCATCGCCTGCGTACGGGTGACGGTCCTCTTGGAATCCGGCAATGCCCGGAATGCACACGAACAAGTCGCCCCGCGCTACCTGCTGCGAATGCATCGAGATGCCGCTTACATCAACCTCCATCTCCCCGATGCCTACCGCATTCGGGATCAATGCCGCTAGTTCGCTAAGCTTCATGCCATACGCTCCCCCTCAAATTATCGAATCAGCGAATAAATGCAAGTATCCCTCAGCCGCTGTCCGTCCGTCGCGATATCGTCATGCCGCAAAATACCTTCCAGCTCGAAGCCCAGCCGCTCAGGGATCGCTCGGCTCCGCTTATTCAACGTATCGCACCGAATCTCGACCCGCCTAGCGTGCAATTCGGAGAAGGCGAAATCGCTGATTGCCTTCACCGCCTCCGTCATATACCCTTGTCCGCGATGCCGCGTGTCGATCCAGTACCCGATCTCGAACTTGCGCACCTCCCAATTGATCCGATGAAGGCCCGAAGAACCGATGAGCTGTCCCGTCTCGCGATGGAAGATGAGCAGCTGCAGGTCTTTGCGCTGCAAGAATTGCGTATGCGCATCGCGCATGACAGCCTCGACGTCGGCCGCCGTCTGTTCGATCTGCGCGAACAGCAGCCACGCCCGAAGTTCGGTCAGCGAGGCTTGAATCGCTTCCCAGACAACCAAGCCGTCCCCTGGCATCGGCATGCGAATATGCAGACGCTCAGTCTGCAGTTCATGCGGAAAATCGATCATTAACGGATTCACACCCATACCAGCAACTCCTCTCTATCTCAACCTAGACAATCCGCCCTTATAGATCGGCAGGCAATCCATTCCGATACATCACAACGCAATCCGAGTGGCTTCGCAGCGTCTCGATCGTCTTCGCATTCGGCTTCGCATAGATGACGCCGTAATCCCGCTCGTCATATTCGGGACGAATCGGGAATGCCAGCTTCTCCTCATCCACGTCCAGCGAGAACTGGGCATCGATGCCCTCCTTATTGCCGCGCGCATCCACGCGAATCCAGCGATCAAGAGAAGCGATATACACCGCATTGAGCGCATGGATGCAGTATCCGGTATCGGGCGTATCGCCAAGCGTGAGTCGCTGGTAGCAGAACCCTGCCGGAATCTCTTGGGCCCTCAGCAAGGCTGCGACCAGATTTGATTTGGCATAGCAGATGCCTTCCCGATGCTCCAGCACATCGGACGCCCGGCATGTGACGCGCGAGCTCTGCAAGTCCCACGAATGAGACACTTCATCGCGCACGAATTCGAACACCCGTCTGGCATAGTCCACCCCGTCCACCGCTTGCGCCTTCAGCCGCGCAGCCAACCCGACAACGCCAGGCTCATGATAATCAACCTCCGCCGACGCCTCGAGATAGTCCTCCAACCGCTGCGATTCACAGATCATTTTCGGCATGCCTGCTCTCCTCCCCCTACTCCAATTGCATCACGGATGCTCTGCTGATTATCGTACCATGACTCATAAAGTGATAGACTAGTAGAATATAGAATTAGACCATCGCCGAACCATCTCATATAGGAGGTTGAATGAAGTGAATCGTACGCCAGATGCAATGAAGCTGATCATTCCAACAGGATGCGACAATGCGCCAAGGAAACAAATTGTCATTGATTTCACAATCGCAATGTTACAGCAGCAAGATGAAGTCATTGCGAAATATGCAGATGAATCTATTATCTGGTACAAGTTAAAAGAGACTAGAACAATTGAAGGTCAACATTCCTTTATTGCTGCTTTGCAGGATGACAATACCACCATGATTGACTGCCTTGAAATTGACCAGGTGATCACGCACGGGAAATTCGCTTCAATTAATGGTGTTGTTTCAGCAGTAGATGGCACAACATTTGATTTCTGCGATGTGTACACATTTAGCAATACTGCAAAGTCCGGAAAAGTAAAAGAAATTAAATCCTATCGACTATAGCCCATACATCCTTAAGAAACAGAAAACACTAAAGCACGAATGCTTTAGCGTCACTCTCCCTGATCCATCGCCTGCCGCAGCAGGTCATAGGCATTATCGACGATCCAGGTGATCGGATAGAAGAACCATTCCTCCATCGTCACGTAACAGATCAGCCATAGGACGACTCCGACAGCCCCGGCAATCGCATAGTAGAGCGGCTTCTTCAGCAGTCGGAACAGCCCCGCTAACGCGAAAATCCATAATATGACCGGCAGCGCGATCACGAACGGTCCGATTGAAGCTGGAGCGAAATAGCTGGCGGCGTACAGGGCCAATCCAGCCACCCAGAATATGCGAGACGCAACCGTAACGCCTGCGAACGTGAGCAGAGCGCCGATCGCAACAAGCGCATAGAAGATGATGGTCGTGACCATTATGAACCCCCTTCATTGTTCAATCACGCATCAGATGCCTGATCTAATCTATTCGAGGGCGATGGTCATTTATCCTTTATTTGTAACACATATCCATCGTTGGATAGCATGGAGGACATCCAGCCGCTTAAGGCCGAGATGCCCTCCCATAAGTTACCGTCATGCGAATTCCATAAAAATCTCGCGCTTGATCCGATCCCATTCCGTATGTATGATGCTGAAGTAGACGTCATCCCTGCTGCTGCCGTCCGCACCGATAAAGTTGCTGCGGAAGATGCCCTCCTGCGTGGCGCCGAGCTTCAGGACAGCCCGCCGCGAACGGACATTATCGATATCCACGCTGAGCTGCACGCGCCGATAGCCCATCTCTTCGAACACGAACTTCAAGAGCTCGTACTTGCAAGCCTTGTTCAACCCCGTGCCGCGATACGCCTCGCCGTACCACGTCCACCCGATTTCCAGCCGCTTGTTATGCGGAATGATATACCCGAAGCGGGTAGAACCCGCGACCTCGCCTGTCTGCTTGTCGATGATGATGAACGGATACGATTGATTGTTCGCTCTGCTCTTGCAGGTGTCTTCGATGTATCGCTCCAGATCCTGTTCCGTGCGGAATGGCAATCCGCCGCCGAACCGCGTAATTTCTTCGTCGAATATAATGTTCCGCAAGCCGTCCTTATAGACAGCATCGAACGGCACAAGCAGCGCTCGTTCATTCTCCAGCCTAATCTCTCGTTCGAATAAGTTCATCGCATTCCCCTGCCTTTCGATGTCGGTACTTGCTCTTCCCTACTGTATCGGAGTCAGCAGCCGACCGGAATGGAGTAAACGACGATTGATTGGCACAATTTTACATATCAGTTGGAAAAGGCTTCCTTCCCGCGAACCCGTCATGCCAGCCGTGATAATGCGAGACGCGTGCTTCCCCTTCCTTCCAGCAGATCAACACTTCTTCGCCGTCCACGACTGCCGGAAAATCCAACAGGCCGGGGGCGATCATCTTGAGCAGCACGCCCTTACGCGAGAAATTCGAGATCAACAGCTCGATCTCCATGCGCATGAATTCGAGCTGACCCTCCTCTTCGAAGAACGGGTCGATGCCGATATCCAGATGAATCGGCGACTGCTTCAGCTTGGCCTTCGTCTGGTTCATCTTCCGATTCCGCTCTTCCATCTCCTTGGTGAGTGCCTGCAGCTGCTTCAGGTCCTTCTGCAGTGCAGGAAGCATCGCATTCGCTTCCTCCAGCGTGAACCGCTTCTGTTCCATCGTTATCCCTCCCTGTGTACTCGATGTGTATCGATTATTTGCGGGCCGCTTGGCATATGGTCCGATAGACCTCATCGATCGCGTCCTGCTGCCGGTATGCCGACATTCGATCCCGATACGACTCGCGCTGCTTGAACAGCGCGTCTATGGCGGACAGCAATGCTGCGTCCGTCAATCGCTCCTCCTCCAGCACGCTGGCGAAGCGGGCACGCTCGAACGAGCGCGCATTCAAGAGCTGATCGCCTCTGCTCTGCTTCTTCGTCAGCGGAATCAGCAGCATCGGCTTGCGGAGCGCCAGCAGCTCGAAGATCGCGTTCGATCCCGCGCGCGAGACGACCAGATCCGCCATCGCGAGGAGATGCGGCATCTCATCGTGGACATATTCGAATTGGGCATACCCGGTCGTTGCCAGCGCCGGATCGACTTGACCTTGCCCGCAGAGATGCACAATCTGATAGTTCGCCAGCAGCTGCGGCAGCACGGATCGGATGACATGATTAATCCGGCGCGCACCCAGGCTGCCCCCCATAACAAGCAAGACGGGCTTGTCCGCATGAAAGTTGCACAACGTTCGCGCGACATTCGGATTTCCTTGACGAATCGTATCGCGAATGACGGCGCCGGTATGCTTGCTTTTCGCATGCGGCAGCATGTCGGCTGTCTCCGGGAACGTCGTGCATACGCCCGTCGAGAACGGGATCGCGATCCGATTCGCGAGTCCCGGCGTCAGATCCGACTCATGCAGGATGACCGGTACGCGATTCAGCCAAGCGCCGAGCACGACCGGCACCGACACGAATCCGCCCTTCGAGAACACGACGTCAGGGCGACGCCTGCGAACCAGCTTGTACGCTTGATAGATGCCAAGCGCCACTCGGAACGGGTCTAGGAAATTTCGCCAGTCGAAATATCGCCTTAGCTTCCCCGTCGCGACCGCATGATAAGTGACCTCGGGAAGCCCCGCGACGAGCTGCTTCTCGATTCCCTCAGCAGACCCGATATAATCGATCTCCCAGCGATCCTCTTGGAATCGGGGTATGAGCGCGATATTCACCGTCACATGGCCGGCCGATCCGCCCCCGGTAAAGATGATCCTGCCCATGCCATGCACCCTTTCTTATCTATAAGCATTATAGCAATTTCATAAACATCGTGGCTAAGGATTACTCCTCGTCCATCGACTTCACGAGCAGGCGCGCTTCGTTGCGGTCCGCGACCTGCAGCTTGTTCAGGATGTTCGTCACGTTGTTCGCGACTGTCTTGACGCTTAGATGGAGGCGCTGCGCGATCTGCGCATTGCTGTCCCCTTCCGCGAGACGCTCCAAGATCTCCTTCTCGCGGCCGGTCAATTGCGCTAGCAGCGGGTTCGCAGGCACCGGCCTGTCCTCGAAGAATCGCATCATGCGCGACGCGATCCCCGGACTGAAGACGGCACCGCCGCTGCCTGCGATTCGAATCGCTTGCAAGAGCTCGGAGCCGTCCGCTTCCTTCAACAGATAGCCACGCGCTCCGGCCTTCATCGCCGCGAAGACGGAGCGGTCGTCCTGATGCATCGATAGGATAAGAATATGAATCCCCGGGTAACGCGATTGAATGCGGCGCGTCGCTTCGATGCCGTCCATATCCGGCATGCGGATATCCATCAGCATCAAGTCCGGCCCAATCTCCTCTGCCGCCCTGATCGCAGCTTCGCCTGAATCGGCTTCGCCAGCCAGCACCAGGTCATCGGTAGCTTGGATCAGGTTGCGCACCCCGCTTCGAAATAAGGGATGATCATCCACAATGACGATTCTCATACTAAGCTCCTCTCATGCCTCACGCTTCGAATCGATCGGGATCGGCAGGCTTGCTCTGACTCTCGTACCGCCTGACGGCATTCGCTCGATCGCGCAATCGCCGCCGAGCTCGGCCGCGCGTTCGCGCAGCGATCCGACCCCGATGCCGGCTGATGGAGTCGCGCCAAGCACGCGTTCATCTACCCCTACGCCGTCGTCGGCGACCTCGATCGTCAACGCCCCCCGCTCCTGCGCTAACGCCAGCTTAACCTTGCATACCGATGCCTCCGCGTGCCGCACGACATTCGCGATCGACTCCGTCATGATCCAGTAGGCGGCCACCTCAACGGCAGCAGGCAGCGGCGGCAGCTGCTTCGGTGCATCGAACGCGATATACAACCCCCGATAGTCCGGGTAGTCCGCATCCGACGCTTCCATGAGCTGCAGGGGGGCGGTCAATTCGCGAATCCGCTCCTGCACGGCCCCGACCAGGCCCCATTCGTCCAAGCTTGCAGGCCGCATCTCGCGCACGAGCGCCCGTATATCGGAGATGCTCGAACGGACGACTTGGCGAAGCTCGCTAAGCTGCTCGGTAGCGGCTGCGGGATTCGTGCGGACATTCATCTCGGCGGCAGTTGCATGCAGGCCGATCGCGGCAAGGCGCGGCGCCAGCTCGTCATGCAGATTGCGGCGGAGCATTCTGCGCTCCTCCTCCCTGGCCAGGACGAGTCTCTCGCGCGATCGCTGAAGATCGTCTGCAAGCAGCTTCATGCCGTTCGTCATCCGATAATTATCGACGACAGGTCCGGCATGGCCGAGCCATACATCCAAGAGGCGCAGATCCTCCTGCGTGAACGGCTCTCCCGGACGGCTGGCGGCGTGGAACACCGCTACCTTCCTCCCGCGATGAATGACCGGCACGCTATAGTTGCTAGTCGCTGCAGCATGCTCCGCATCTTCTGCGGCCAAGCGCTCTTGACCGTTCAGTTCGATGGCGATTGCCGCATACGGAATGCTGAGTGCCTGCCTTGCATAACGTACGATCGCTTCGAGCATCGCTTCCGGCGGCAGCGGCTTCATGAGCAGCATTCGCAGCTCCGACAGCATGCCGTAGGGATCGTCATGCCTTCCCTTCAAGAGCCGATCTACAATGCGCTGCAACCGGCTCTTCAGCGGCGCGAACAGGATCGCCACAAGCAAGGTTGAGATGAGCGATGGCAGGAATCGGTCGTCCGATCGGAAGAGGGTGCTGAGGTAAATAATCGAAGCCCCATACAACAGTGCGATGCTTGCCGTCAGGGTCAGGTAGACAATGGTCCGGTTCACCACCGGATCAATATCCCAGAGCCGCAAGCGCAGAATTGCGAGACACAACGTGATCGGAATGATGAGCAGGAATAGATGCAGCGAACCGTTCAGATAGATGAAGGCTGCCGGCGAACGGTAGAGATCCGGATTGAACAAGAGGCTGATCGCGATGAACGCGGTCAATCCGACTGCCAGCCCGTACACGACCCATTTGGTCTGCTGGCGCTGCTCGGCCGATGACGTGCGTCGATAGCGGTAGAATTGCGAGTAGAGGAGCGCTGCAATCGGAACCACGAAGAGAAGCAACGCCGGCCATAGCGGCCAAGTGTTGTGGTCCGCAATAGAGCCGGGGAACGCCATGCCGGCCAGCTTGATTGCGCCGAATGACGCGAGCGGAATCGCCGTCCGCTTCGGCAGGAATCGGCCATCCGGGAACAGCGCGAAGAAGAGGAACAACGCGATCCAACCGCTATTGCTTACGAATCCGAACCAAACGGACCAGAAGGCATGCCCCTCCACCGCGGCATGGATCAACTGCGGGAAGGTCGTGCCGAACGCGATCAGCATGGCAGACGCGAGCAAGGCCATCGGTTCGCGCCGGCCCTTCCACAGTATGACGCAGGCTGCCGCGGCATAGAGCAGCGTGAATGCACTGTCGAGCATGACGAACCAGGCAGCATAGCTGTTCACGGTGAAGCCCGCTTCGTGCAGCAGCGCGAGCGTCGTTGGCGGTGCCGGGCTCGTAATCCCGCAGCCGTCGAGCACGCATACTTCGACTAACCGCTCGTAATAATCCGGAATGAAGGAGAGATAGGTGAAGAGGGTTGCCGCTCCGAACAACAGCACGCTTGCTAGGATGATCCGATGCTTTATCATGCCATCTATTGTAACAATTCCGCCGAATGCTGAATAGATGGACGCTGGCTTTTCCCGAATGGGGCCGCATGCTTCCCGAACTTTCCCGTTCGCAATCCTGACACGAGAGGACAGTGTGCTCTAGTGCGCGGGAATATCCGCATCCTATACTCAATTCGTGCCACACTACACGAGCATTGGAGGTTCGACCGCATGAACTGGGAACAAGTAGTCAGATGGCTGGGGCTTGGATGCATCGTTGCCGGAATCGCCCGCATGGGCATGACGCCGACGAGCATGATCTGGGGCTTCGACAGCCCGCAGGAGCTGACTTTCGGATTGACCGCATGCATTCTGATGGCGCTTGTCAGCATCGCCTTCTACATGGTGCAGTCCAAGGAGACCGGCGTCCTCGGCCTGATCACGGTACTGGCCATCATGGTCGGCAACATGCTGACCGCATGCATCATATGGGGCTTCATGACGTATGGGAGCTACGGCGACGACCGCGCATTCTTGAGCATGCTGACGACCATTATCTCGTCCGGCGGCGTGCTGGGCGGAGCCGTTGTCTTGCCGATCTTGACTTGGCGAGCCCGCGTATTCCCGCGTTGGGTCGTCGTCCTCATGGTGCTCATGCTGCTATCCCTCGCGATCCCTTGGACCGGCTTGTTCGCCTTTTTCTGGGGGCTGCCGTATGTCGCAATGGGGTACTGCATCTGGGCAGGCAAGCTCAACCGTGCTGCATCGCAGCCGACTACAATGATCAAAGGAGAGACAATCGCATGAGAAAAACCATCCTAACCGCCGCAGCCGCAGCACTGCTCGTCTTGCCGCTGTCCGCCACTGCCGCCGAGGGAGGCGCCGCTGCCGTCAAGACGAAACTTGAAACCGAAGGCACATTCGCTGCCCTCCAAGTCGGCAAGACGATTTCGGTCCATAACGACAACGGCCAGCTGTTCCAGACGAACGGCAAATTCCATAACGGCGAGCTGGTCGATCTGTTCGCGCTGCCTTACGGTGAAGAACAGATTCCTTTCATCATGGTCAATACGGACAATTCGGGAAGCTTCAACATCTTCAGCGACTTGTGGCCGGAGTTCGCCAAGGGCAAGGAGCAGGATCCAAGCGAGGAGTATTACAGCGGCCGCGTCTTCAATCGTCCGCTTACGAAGCTCTGGAGCAAGACGAAGCACCACTATGCGGAGATGCAAGGCGATGAAGCGGTTGCGTTTACGGCGAATGATTTTGGCGACATCTCGAAGGGCTACCACGAATCCGTGCGGATCAAGGGCTCGCTCAGAGGACTCATTCTGTACGATTGCTGCCCGTACCTCGTCATCGAAGACGAGAATAAGCAGCTGCAGGTCTATCACGCCGGCATGACAGGCGCCGAAGTAGCAGGTACGATCGAACTGTAACGACGAAGCGGCCGCCTCGCGAGAGACTGCCGCTTCACCTTACTTATTGCGGCAGCCTGCCCGCGGTTTGGAGCGCTTGCTGCACCCGCATGACACCTTGGGACAAGGCATGACCGCCGCCCACCGCCGCCGCAACGGCTACCGTCTCCATGATCTCCTCGTGCGACGCCCCTTTTTGCAGCGCTTCCCGGACGTGGTAGTACGTGCATACTTCATTATTGGCGAAGAGCCCCATGCCGAGCGCGATTAACTGCTTCGTCCGCGCATCGAGCGCCCCTTCCTTGAAGCACTCCCCTGTAAAAGCATGATACGACTCCGCAACCTGCGGCATGCTGTCGATCAGATGCCCCAATTCATTCTTATATGCTCTTACCTGCTGTTCCATCGGTTCGTTCATGTCGCGCCTCCGGCCTCCTTGGCATAGTCGTACTGACAGCCATAAAGTTCCCCGCAAGCGGATCAATTAACCAGCTGATTAGACGGCATCGATTCGGGATTGCGGCGCGTTGGCGCACTTCTTGCACACCTTGATCGCGCCGCCGTCCGCTTTGGTCCGCTGGTACAGCAGCTTGATGCGCGTACTGCTGCAGATCGGGCACGTGCCTCTGCCTCGCGACGGCAGGTTGTAGAGGGACCTGCCTCTCTTCGTCTTCGCCATGGGATCATCGACTCCCCGCTAATGGTGGATTGGTGAATGTCACCATTGTACGGGGCGGACAAGCGCGGCAGATAGAGCAAGAATGACTATACCCGAAGTCCCCCGAGAACTACTCACGTTGAACCAAAGTGTCGGCAGATAGCGACATGTTGCTGGATTAGCGAAGCGATGGCGCTGTTAAGGAACGTGTATGCGCTATTATGGGAGCCTATCGCTCATTCTAATCCAATAATGTATAGAATTCGCTAAATAACGCATGACGGTTCGCTAATTAGCGATCTCAGGCCATATCGGGCATCAATGAGGAGCGAAGCCCCAGAATTAGCGCATGGATATACGTTAACAGCGCACATCCTTCGCTATTGCATGTGAGTCGTCGGCAAGCATACGCTCTCGTCATGATTCGACGGTCCACCTCTCGACTTACAGCACTCCTTGGGTACAGAAGGCAGATGCTATTACCCGAATCCGAACAGCACGCCGAGTGTGGCCGGCAACAATCCGCCGCAGCGGGCAATAATCCAAGCTAGGCATGGAAACGCAACTGCTCGACTAGCGCCAGCACGCGCGAATAAGCCTCCTCGATCCCGATCGCCTCATTCACGCTGCCGCTCCGCTCCTTGTATTCGACCATTCCATCGCACGCCGTCTTCCCGACCACGATCCGGACCGGGATGCCGATCAAGTCGGCGTCCTTGAACTTCACGCCCGGACGTTCCTCGCGGTCGTCCAACAGCACCTGGATGCCTGCCGCAGTCAGCCGTTGGTAGAGCGCTTCTGCGGTTGCCGCCATCGCCTCATCCTGCATCGAGATCGGAATCAGATGTACGTGGAACGGCGCGATGGCAGGCGGCCAACGCAGGCCAGCATCATCATGATGCTGTTCGGCAGCGGCCGACAGCATGCGGGAGACGCCGATACCGTAACAGCCCATCACGATCGGCTGCTCGACACCCGACGAATCGAGGAACGCCGCTTGCAGCGCCTTGCTGTATTTCGTACCCAGCTTGAACACATGCCCTAACTCGATCCCCTTGCTATATTGCAGGCGCCCTTCCGCGCAGCGCGGACATGACTCCCCCTCCAGCGTACCGCTGCCGCTATGGACGAGCGTCTGCTCCGCGATCTCCAGGTTCGCGGCGTACCGACAGTGCGTGCAGGATACGATCGTGTCCTCGCCGATGTCGGCGAGCGCCATGAACTCATGCGTCTCGCCGTCCCCGCCGATCGAGCCGGAATCCGCCTCGACTGCACGGAAGTTCATGCCTGCCCTGCTCATGATCCGCTCGTATGCCTCATACATCGTGCGATATGTCCGGTCGAGCCCCTCCCAGTCCGCATCGAACGAATACGCATCCTTCATGAGGAATTCCCTGCCGCGCAGCAGTCCGAAGCGCGGACGGCGCTCGTCGCGGAACTTCGTCTGAATCTGGAACAACGTGAACGGCAGCTTCCGATAGGAGTTGATCTCCTGCTTCACGAGCGACGTGATCACCTCTTCGTGCGTAGGCCCCAACGCGAATTCGCGACCGTGACGATCGTGCAAACGTATAAGCTCGGGACCGTAGACCTCGTATCGGCCCGATGCCTGCCACAGCTCAGCCGGCTGCATCGCCGGCATGAGCAGTTCCTGCGCGCCTGCCCGTTCCATCTCCTCGCGTACGATCCTCTCCAGCTTACGCAACACGCGCAGACCCAGCGGCAGATACGTGTAGACGCCTGCCGCCAGTTGCCTGATATAGCCCGCCCTGAGCAGCAATTGGTGGCTCGCAGCCTCCGCGTCGGAAGATGCCTCTCTTAATGTCGGTGCCATGAATGTACGTTGTCTCATATTCGATTGCCCTCCTTAATTCGATCCATGTAATTCCATAACAGTTAGAATAAAGTACGGCCCGATGGGCCTCACTTTGCCGTCTGTTGCTGCTCCTCGTTGGAAAGTACGCCCTTTGGGGCCCTACTTTCGACTTCGCCCATCGATTAACTGTCGCATCTGGCAAAAGTACGGACCGATGGGCCTTACTTTGCCGTCTGTTACTGTTCCTCGTTGGAAAGTACGCCCCTTGGGGGCCTTCTTTCCACTTCGCCCATCGATTAACTGTCGCATCTGGCAAAAGTACGGACCGATGGGCCTTACTTTGCAGACTGCTGCTGCTCCTCGTTGGAAAGTACGCCCTTTGGGGGCCT
>JAEWJS010000119.1 GCA_023386495.1 Bacillota bacterium
GTCGTGCCTTGCGGCAGCCAGACGGGCCGCCACATCGGCAGCTCCACGCCGTCTGCCGTCGGCGTCATGTACGCGCCCGTCACGGCGATCAGCATCGACTGCTCCAGCCGGAGCTTGCCGCCCATGAGCGTCATCTCCAGCCCCGCCGCGCCAGGCTCGTTGCCGACCAGCAGATTCGCCGCACGCAGCGCATACGTATCCATCGCGCCGCCAGCCGTCACGCCGGAAGCCCGCCAGCCCGGGCGGCCCATATCCTGCACCGTCGAGAACAAGCCCGGCTTCAACACGGTCATCGCATGCGCATGCGCAACCGCATCCGAATCATCGCGTGCATTCGCATTTCCATTGGCGTTCGATTCCATTCGTCAACCACCCCCTTTGCGCGCTGTCTCTGCGTCCAGCACCTGAACGGGCACGAAGCGTACGCGGTCACCCGCCCGCAGCACTGCAGGCTGCTCGGCTTCCGGGTCGAACAGCCTCATGCTCGTGCGTCCGATGATCTGCCACCCGCCAGGCGACGCGAACGGGTAGATGCCCGTCTGCCCTCCTGCTATGCCGACAGATCCGGCTGGCACATGCGGCCGCGGCGTAGCCTTCCGAGGCTGCGCCAGCGATTCGTCCATGCCCGCCAGATAGGGGAAGCCGGGCATGAAGCCGATCATCGCGACGCTATAGGCGCAGGCTGCATGTGCCGCGGCAAAAGCCGCTTCGTCCATCCCGGCCCGGGACGCGCATTCCGCCAGGTCCGGGCCGAATTCGCCGCCGTATCGCACCGGAATGTCCACGATACGGCCGTCTCCGACCCATCGCTGGGCGCCGGCTGCTCCCGCTTCATACCGGCCTGCGTTCGCGGCCAGCAGTTCAAGTACGATCGCTGCAGCTGCCTCGTATGGCAGCGCAGGCAGCACGGGCAGCGCTGCCCGCATTCGCCGCGACAGCCGCTTGGCGTAGCCGCCCTGTCGCATCCAACTTGCTAGCCCTGCCGGATCGTAAACGACCGTCAGCGTATCATAGGCCGGGATCACGTCCGTCAGCCATGCCATGTCCATTGCCTCCGCCAGCCGACCGGCCCCTTCGATCGGCGTGAGCGCGCTTTCCCTTAGATCGATCATCAGCGCGCGATCGCCCAAAGGTTCGATTCGTTCTCTCAGCTCCATCCTTCGCGTACCGCCTCTCCCGATCTGGTATAATTGAGCCGTTATCTGCTTCCTTAAAGAATGATTTTCCACCATTCGCCAGCGAATGTCCAGACAAGACGACGAATCCGCATAGCAGCGCCGTCGGCGCAAACTTTATCGCGCATTCGCTCGTTATCGTGATAGAAAGGAATGATTCACATGCTAACCGCCGCACGGCTCGGCAAACGATACCGCCTCGAGTGGGCGCTGAGGCCGCTCGATCTGGCTTTCGACACCGGCATGCACGGCCTCCTCGGGCCGAACGGCGCGGGCAAATCGACGCTGATGCGCATGCTTGCCGGCGTGCTGCCGCCTACCGGACGCGGCCGAGCCGAGCTGAACGGTCAGTCTGTTCTGCAGGGCAGCCGGATCAAGAGGCGGATCGGCTTCGTACCGCAGACGTTCCACATGTACCCTGCGCTCACGGCCCGCGAATGGCTCGCGCATGCCGGGCGGCTCAAGGGGCTGACCGGCTCCGCCCTTGCGGCCGCCGTGCAGCGGACGCTCGAGGTCGTTAGCCTGGACGGCATCGCTGACCGTCCTGCCAAGACGTACTCAGGCGGCATGATCAAGCGGCTTGGCATCGCGCAAGCGCTGATCGGCGACCCGGAAGTGATCATCGCCGATGAGCCGACGACCGGGCTGGATCCCGAGGAGCGCGTCAAGCTTCGCAACCTGCTGGCAGCCTTATCGCTGACGCGCACGGTGCTGCTCTCGACGCATGTGCTCGGCGACATCCAGGCCACCTGCCGCACGGTGACGGTATTGAACCGCGGCGAGCTGGCGTATTGCGGCGATCTCGCCGGTCTAGCGCAGCACGGACAAGGCATCATCTGGACCTGGGAGGCTTCGCAGCCGGAGTGGGAACAGTACACGGGCATCGAGATGTTGTCCGCCAGGCTGACGCCGGAGGGCATCCAGTGCAGGGCGCTGGCGCATGCAGCGCCGACGCGATACGCCGAGCTGGCCGAGCCGACGCCCGAGGACGGCTATATCGCGCTCTTGTGCCGCGACAGACACGGAACGAGAGGTCTCTTCGCATGAACGCATGGATCAATCAGACGAAGCTCGAGCTTATCCTCCTGCTGCGCATGCGATGGCCCCTCCTGCTGCCGCTTGCGGCCGGCGTCTTGATCGGCTTTCAGCTGGACGCGCTCGCATCCGGCAGCAGCGGCCTTCGCCTCCGGCTGATCGAGACGATGGGCACATTCCATACGCTCTCGCTGGCGCTGCCGATGCTGCTCGGCGTGCTCCTGGTCAGGCGCGATCTGCTGCATCCGGCCTATGAATGGATGCACGCACTGCCAGTCAACAACAGCGCCTACCTGCTCGGCAAGGCATTCGCCGGCTTCTTATACTTAATGCTCATACCCGCAGCAACCGGCATCGCATACGCGATTGCGTATTTGCAGGCCGGCTTGCCTGCAGCCGACCTGCTCGGCAGCTATATGCCATTCCTGCTGCATCAGTCGGGCTCGTATGCCGTTACGCTCGTGCTCGGCATGACGATCGGCGTACTCGTACCCGGGCGGTTCGCATTGCCGATCGCGTTCTGCGGCTGGCTGTTCGGCTCCGTCTTCTTACAGGAGTTCATCGTGGTGCAGCTGGGCTGGTATCCGCTGAAGCCGTTCTTCCTCCATCATTTTCTCAATGCGAGCTTCATGATGAACGAAGGCTGGTCCGGCGCCCTTCAACAAGAGTACGTATCCTTCTTGCCTTTCGTCCTGCTGTTCACGGTGTTCATGCTCGCATGGTCGGCTGCAGCCGTCGGCCGCACACGTCCCGAAGGTTCCCCGCACAGGCAGCTTATCGTCACGCTCGTCGCGCTAGTTGCATCGGCGGCAGCCTATTGGCCTTACGCCGACATGTGGACGGATCGGTACGCGCATTTGCGGATGCTGGCCCAAGCAGCGCCGGTTGAGGAGGACGCGAAGCCGCATGCCCCTTATGCCTTTGCTATTAACGCCGCTCGAGCGGAAGTTACGAAGCAGTCCGAGCACGGCATTCGCGTCTCGGCAGCCTTTGAAGTGCCGCTGCTCGGCAACCGCCCTATCGCGATGCTCGATACGCTGGCATCGCCATGGGAGCATGCGCCAGGCAGCCTGACGTTCCTGCTCCATCCCTCGATGCGCGTGTCGGAGGCGAGACTGGACGGCGTGCCGGTTCCCGTCGCACGCGACGGCGACCGTCTCTCCGTGCCGCTGGGGCAAATCGCGGACCGCAAGGCCGCTTCTACGGCACATGTCGAGATCCAGTATTCGGGTTCGCTCGACGAATGGGCATACGGTCCGAGCGGCGAATCGTTATGGGCGTTCATCCGCGAAGGCGGCGTGTATTTGCCCGGCCATATCGGATGGTTCCCGATCCCGGGCGGCGACTCGTTATTTTACCGCAGCGCATCCACCCTGCACGACCGAGCGGACGCGGCTTACCGATCTGCCCCGGCCGACTACGAGCTTACGCTGCGCGGCTTCGGCTCGCTGCCGTTCTACACCTCGCTTCCGCGAGCAGCTAGGGCGCCCGAGGAGGGCGACAACGTGTTCCGCTTCGCGGGCAGCGACACAGCGATCCCGTCGTTGTACGGCGGAAGCTTCATCGAAGTCGGCCGGTCGGATGAAGGGCCGATCATCGTGACGACCCCCGCCAACCGTTCGGACAGCGAGCTATACTTGCAGGAGCTGAATAGACGGATTGCCTATTACGATGCCTGGTTGGGGAAAGATGGAAACGACGGCGGACTGGGACATATTTTCTACCTTCCTAATCATGGCACGAACAGTTATTGGTACGGCACATCGGAATATTCCGCAGGCAACGCGATGTTCCTTACCCAATATACGCACGCCAGCTTAGGCGCAGACGAGCTGCAAGCGGCCATGCGCCGCTATCTCTACGGCGACAATGACTTCGGTCTCTATTCGGATCTTGCGGAGGGCAGCCCTTCCATCGTAGGCGAGATTCGGCAAGCGATCTGGATGATGTACGAGCTCGAGCATGGACAGGTATCCGAGCGCTGGATGACCCCGCCGTACGTTGCGGTGTCGCCGGACGGCATTCCGATCATGGAGCATATTGCCGGCATGCTGCGCGAAGCCGTTGCGGACGGACGAACGGCACAGGCCCGGGACGCGCTGGCAAGCTTCTACCGGAAGGGGCTGTCGATTCAAGCGACGTATTTCGGCTACGCCGGCGGCGGCAGCACGCCAACGCCTTCCGCGACGTATCCGGTCATCACCTATGAAGATTGGCTCCAGGCATGGCAGCAATTCGACACTGGCAATCAGAAGGAGGCAAGCAACAGTGACTGACGACGAATTGGTGATCGGCATGGCACGAGGCGATCAAGCCTGCTTCGAGGCCTTCGTCCATCGCTATCACGGTCCCTTGTCCGGATACCTCCAGCGTCAGCTGCGAGATCCCGGCAAGGCAGAGGATGTGACCCAGGAAACCTTCCTGCGGCTGATTCGGCAATTGAAAGAGGGCAAGCTGCCCGACAACGTGCAGGCTTGGCTGTACCGCGTGGCGATTAACCTATGCCGGGACTACTGGAAGAGCGCGCAGTACAAGACCGAGAAGAATCGTCCAGCCGAGCTTCCGGATCGCAAGGACGATAGGCCGTCCGTGGTCGAACTCGCGGAGCGGCAGGAGACGCGCAAGGAAATACTGGCCTCCATGAACGAGCTGCCTGAGGTGCAGCGGGACATCATCACCCTGCGCTTCTACCAGGATCTTAAGCTGCAGGATATTGCGAGCGTCCTCGAAATCCCGCTTGGCTCGGTCAAGACGCATCTGTACAAGGGCTTGAAGCGGCTTCAGGCCAAGCTGCTGAAACCGCCGGCGGAACCCGATAAACCGACATATACGAAAGGAGGCACCCGGCATGAGCGAGCATAACGATGAACAACGCAAGCTGGAGGAAGAATTGAAGGGGCCCCTGTCCAATTGGAACGTCAGGCCCGTGCATTACGCGGATACGGCGAAGCTGATCCAAGCGCTGCAGCCGGAATTCGACATGCTCAAGGAGCAGACCGACTTCGCTGCCGATCATGCAGGCGGCATCCAACATGGCGGCGAGCCTGCCCGCCCGTCGATCTTGCGCCTCGTCGCAGCGCAGCTGTCCTCCTATTCCCGCTCCTATTGGGCGGCCAGCGCGGCCGTGTTCGGCATGCTGGTGCTGATGCTGTCTACCTTCAGTCCGCCTTACGACAATCTGGCCAACGCCTTCTCCTTGTTCGCCCCCGGCGTCCTGCTAGCCGGCCTGCTCTACAGCTTCCGCTCCTGGAACAAGGGCATGCGAACGATCGAGAGCGTCACGCCTTACCCGCCTGCGCTGCTGCTGCTCTGCCGCTTCCTGATCGTCATCGCGCTCAATGTCGCGCTCGGACTGGCAGCAAGCGTCTATCTTGCGATTAGCATGGCCGCCTTTCCCTTGCTGTCCTTTCTGCTGCAGTGGCTATCCCTTATGCTCATGATGGGCGGTTTGCTCGCGAACCTGATCCTCTACAGCGGCATTCGGGCAGGCATGGTCGGCGGCTGCATCGTCTGGCTCGCTTGGCACGGCGCGACGCTTGCCGGCCGTGCCAGTTGGACGACGCAGGCGGAATGGGCGAATAGCGTCTACCTCGCAGCACTGCTCGCAGGCGTCGGGCTCTTGCTGCTCGCCTACCGCAGAAGCCTAGGCATACGGATCGTGAAGCAGCCATGATCACGATCGAGCATCTCGTCTGGCAGCGCTCCGGCTCTGGAGCCGGGGCGCGTGGCCGGCCGGCCGACGCGGGAAGCCGGTTCACGCTGCACATCCCCCGCATGGCGCTGGGCAGCGGCATCACGCTGGTCGTCGGCCGCAACGGGGCCGGCAAATCATCGCTGCTGCATCTGCTCGGGACCGCCGAGCTGCCGGATGCCGGCCATATCGCGTATGACGGCCTTACCACGGATCGCAGCCTGCCTGCTATCCGGGCCGCGATCGGATTCGTGCCGACAGGCGTCGAACTCTACGAAGAGATGACTGTCCTGAAGCTGCTCCGTTACTTGGGGCAGCTCAAGGGCGCGCAGCCGAACGCCGGTTCAAGCGCCGGCGCGGACCAGACGATCGACCAGATCGTGGCCGCGTTCCGGCTGGAGCCTTACAGAGACCGCAAAATTAAAATGCTTGCGCAAGGCATCCGTCAACGGATCGCACTCGCGCAAGCATGGTTAGGCAAGCCTCGTTATCTGTTCCTCGACGAGCCGCTGAACGCGCTCGACAGCCTGGAGCGGCTCTCTTTCATCCGCCTCCTAGCCGGTTATGCCGGCAAGCGGGCGGCGATCGTGTCGACGCACGAGCTCGGCGAATGGGAAGCATGGGCGCATCGCATCGTCTGGCTCGACAACGGCAGGCTTCGCTTCCACGGATCGGTATCCGATTGGGTTCGCGGACTGCCGGCGTCCGTCTGGGAGGGCTGGATATCGTCCAACCGGCAGGCGGACTTCGACAAGCGGTCGATCATCAGCCTTCGCGCGGAGGAAGGCGGCTTCCGCTTGCGGCTTATGAGCAAGGAGCCGCCGGGTCCCGGATTCGTGCGGCTGAATCCGACCCTGGAGGACGCTTACTTCATTCGCTGCCGCTACGAGGCTCCGAATACCGCCGGATAATATCGACCAATAGATCGTTCAGCGGCCGGACCTCGTACTCGCCGACTGCCGGCTCCATATGATCGTTGCCGATCCCGCTGTGGTCGGTCAGGAAGACGTACGTGCCGCCCGTCGCGGCGGACAAGAATCGCATCAAGTACTCGGTCTGGACATCGACGCCGCTTGATGCGACGGGGATGATGCGGACACCCAGCTCCGCCGCTTCAAGCGTCAGGTCATGGAGCTGATCGATAATATCCCGTTCATGGTGCGGCGGCGCATCCAGCACGAGGAACAGCAGCCGCGCCCGCGCTTCCTTGCTCCACTCATGGCCGTGAAGCGCATCGTCAAGCGCTTCCTCCACGGCCTCCGGGTAATCGCCCCCGCCGCTTGCCTTCTCCTTCGCGATCTGGCGGATCGCTTGGTCGACGTCCCGCGTGAACGGATACGGCTTCACGACATAATCGTCATACCGGTCGCGGTAAAAGTTCGTGCTGATCGCGATCGAGAGCTGCTGGCCCGACTCGTTCTGAACGCGGTCGATGACGTCCTTCAGCTCTTCGCGGAGGAAATCGATCTCATCTTGCATCGAACCGGTCGTATCGACGACGAACATGAGATCGACCTGATCGGACAGCTTCGCAGCGCCGAATTCGACCGACAGCGGCTCCTCGCGCGGAATCGGCACGTTCTCGAACCGCTTCGTCTCGCTGCCGTGTCGGACTTCTACGTAGTAGCCATTGTCGCCTCGGCGATTCGACTGTTCGCTCCTCGCAGGCTCGTCGCGCCGGTTGCGATCATCCTGACCGTAGCGTCTGTTGCCTTCCCGGAACAACTCGGCGAACGCGTACGCGCGTCCGTTCACGTCCGTCCTGGACTGCCACACGATCTGCCCGGTGCCGTCCTCGACGGTGACGATTGCGTCTGAGGCCGGGCGGCCGTCGGCGGTCGCCGCGACGACCACCCGGTCGAAGCCGTAATAGCCCCAATGCCGGCTGTAGCTGTCGCCTTCCCGGCTGTTCAGCAGGTTCAGCCACCGGCTCCATTCGTCCGGATCGCGCCATTCGCCTGCCGTCAACTGCCCAGGCGATGCCTGCGGGTTACCTTCGTCCTCCTCAATGCCGCCGCCCCGCTCCTTGTCGTCTGACGGCATCGGCTCGCTCTCGCCGGTCGTCGACTCGCCGGACGCCGGCTCTTCGGCTTTCGCGCGATTGCCGGCGCTTGCCGAATTCGTTGCCGTATTCCCGGCATCGTCATGGCCTGCGTCGTTACGGTTGCCTGAACAGCCTGCCAGCACCAGCATTAGCGCGATGATTCCGAGGAACATCCTCATTACTTGCCTCTGTCCTTGTCTCTCTGTCATGAACATGGCGAACCCCCCTCATCTTGATCACGATCGGTTCGTAATGTTAGACGGATCTCGCAAGTCCGAGGTTGCAATCTTAGCTGTCCATCTTTACAATCGTACTATTCGAATCCAAGCCTGCATGAAGAGGAGAAGCATCCCTGATGGAAACCTTTCAATTGGTTGAGCTGCATCTGAAGCAGCAAAGCCTCGAGCTTCAATTACGCTATGATGACGCGCAGCTGGCCATCGTCACCGAAACCGGCAGCCGGCTATGGTATATCGACGTGAACGGCGTCCAGCATCCCGAGCTCCTGCAGAAGCTTCACGACAACGAATACGATCTGCGCTTCGAATTGATTGCCGTAACCGCTGACGGCCAGCGCTTCGAAGGCGTCGGCTACGTGCATCCGAACGTGAAGCATCGCGCAGCCGCCATTCGGGGCGACGGCGAGCTTATCGGTTATTAAGCTTACGCCTGGTCCGCCGTGTACGCGGCCAACGCCGCAAGCTCCTCATGCTGCATCGCTTCGAGCGGCGAACGCATGTCGCCGGTGCCTTGTCCCCGCTCCGTCTCCGCCACGGCATCGATGAAGCTGTAAGGGTCCCACTGCGCTTGTTCGGCCGCCAGCAGCAGCCGCTGCCCGGCCGGGCTAGCCTGAAGCGTGCCTTGGGCATGCGGCTCCTCGAGGAGCGCACGCAGCTTCGATGGCAGCGACGCCATCGCCGGGTGGCTGCCCACGAGTCGGAACCAATACTTCGCGTTGCTGTAATCGCCCTCCATCCGATGCATCAGGCCGTGCCAATAGCTGCCCGTCGGCGTCTCGATCTCTTGGGCGATCGCATGCGAGCGATCCAGGCTGCCGTTCCACAGGTAGAGGCCTGCCTGCAACGACAGACCTGCCTCTTCGCTCCCTGCCAGCGTATCGGGGCGCAGCGCCCCAATCTCTCGATCCATCGCTGCATCTACCGTGCTTACCGGCCTTAACGGCAAGAACGGCCTTCTCGCCTCCAGCCTCCGAATCCATTCCGCGGCAATCTCTTTCACGCGTCCCGCCTCCTCTTCGTTATGAACAGAACATTTCTGCAGCCAAAACATCCCGCATGCTGAGCGGATCGCGAACGATTCGTCCTGCATGCGGGATGCGATAGGTGCCGTTATTTGCGCTGCGATACTTCCGGCGTCGTCAGCTTGTCGTAGAAGTCGACCGACGCGTCCTTGTCCGGCGAATTGCGAAGCGCCATCGCCGAGCGAGGGTGCTCGTCCAGCATGCCCGTAATCATGTAAGGGATGATATAGCCCCACTCTTCCTTCTCGCGAAGCGGAATCATATGCTTCTCGATCATGCCGAGCACCGGGCGCAGGCTGTGCTTTGGATTTTTCAAGTTGGCGACCAAGAGTTCCGTCGGGCAGTTGCCTGCCGCGCGGCCCATCCCGTATACGGAAGCGTCCAGCATCTCGACGCCCTTCTGGGCTGCGAGCAGCGTGTTCGCGAATCCCATCTGCATGTTGTTGTGCATATGGGCACCGAGGCGCTTGCTAGGCACGTGCTTCTGGAACTTCTCGACGAGGTAGCTGATGTCGTTCGGCAGCAGGCTGCCGTACGAGTCGACGATGTACACGACGTCGACCACGCTCTTCTCGATCGCTTCGAACGCCTCGATCAGTTGGTTCTCCATCACGTTCGACAGCGCCATGATGTTCAGCGTCGTCTCGTAGCCGCGTTCATGGAACAGCTTCACGAGATGGAGCGCCTTGTCCACGTCTTGGATGTAGCAGGCTACGCGAATCAGATCGAGCATGCTTTCCTCGCGCGGCTTAATGTCGTTCTCGTCGACGCGGCCGATATCGACCAGCGCGGACAGCTTCGTGTCCAGCTTCTGCGGAATGACCTTGCGCAGGAAGTCGTCGTCCAGGAACCGCCAAGGTCCCGCCGAATCCGCACCCTTCAGCAGCTTAGGCGAGTTCTTGTAGCCGATCTCCATATAGTCGACGCCTGCTTCATTCAGCGAACGGTACAGATCCTGAACGAACTCGACGCTGAAATCCCAGTTATTCACGAGACCGCCGTCGCGGACCGTGCAATCGACGATTTTGCAGTGACTTGTTTTTGCGCTCATAGTGCGATTACTCCTTTGACAGTAGAGGTACTTTGCTACCCATCATACTTGAAAGCGCACCGGAACGCAAAGCTAAATTTACCTTTTTCGCCCTTGCAGGCGATGCGGTTCGTCGGATCTTTACCCGTGCAAAAGCTCGTCGAGCATCAGCCGCAGCCCTTCCCAATAGCTCATAATCTCCGGTGCGACGCCGGAGCTCGCGCTATCGCCCTCCAGAATGCGCCAATCCCGCGCTTCCAGCAGCTGCAAGTAGCCGTTCACTGCGCTTGCGGCTGCCGTGCCTGGATTATCGGACGCCAGCTTCCTATAGCTCGCCTCTACCTCATCCGACAGTCGGTAGCCTTCGTAGCTGTATATCGGCGTATTGTCGACGCCTTGCAGATAGACAGCCATGTACCGCTCGAACAGCTTCTGGACTTCCGCATAGGCTTCGGCATCGGGGTAAGTCATTAGGAACGTCTCGGCTTGCAGCCCCCTGCCGCCCAGCTCGTCCCAGCTGACGGTTAACCCGGCATCCACGACGGACGGCTCATCGGATTCCAATGCCATGAGGCCGATGTAGTCCGCAAGCTCCGGCGACAGCCGCTCGGCGTGACGCATCCAAGCGCCATAATCCACCTGCGGAAAAATATACCCTTCTGCCATCATCAGCTTGTATCCGCCCTGCAGCGCATCGAGCGTCAGCGCGCGAATCCGCTCATCCTCGATCTGCGCCGCGTTCTCCAGCGTGACCGGCCATTCCGCGGCCATCAGAGCTGCTTGCACGTCTGCGGACTCGAACGCCTTCTCGACGCGAGCGCTGTCGTTCTCGTAATAGTCCAATAGGCCGCTTACCATCTTGTCCGCGGCCTCGACTGGCGCCTCCGGCATTCGTTCATCGATGAAAGCCGTGATCTCCTTGGCCTGCGCCGCTTCCTCCAGCTTGTCCTGGAATTGCTGCAGCAGCTCCGCAGCGGCCGCCTCCGAGGCGGCGTCTGCCTCTGCTTGCGCATCCGCGTTCGCGTCATCCTTCGGATCCGTTGTATCGTCAGCCAAGTCCTCCTGCGGCGCCTCGGCTTGCGACTCGGTCTTCGGCTCCTGCTCGTTCGAGCAGCCGACCGCGCTGGCGAGCAGCGCGATCACGGCAGCCGCGGCTGCCGCTTGACGTATCCATTGCTTATTCATGATGCATCACTCCTCAGATATGGGGCATGAAGCCCCTGGATGCGGCGTTCACCGCATCGGTATGATGGGCGGAATCGAACAAATTGACCAGATAGATGACCGGCAGCAGCAGACCTAGGAATACGAGCACCGGCACCTTGAACGGCAGCTCGCTCATCGCCATCAGCACGATGAACATGATGTTCGCGATGAACAGCATCGAGAAGCCTAGGCCGCGCGGCAGCTGTCCGATGTAGAGATGGCCTGTACCCGGGAACGCCATCGCGAGCAGGACGGACAGCAGCTTGCTTTTCCTGCTGGCAGGGTAACTAGCAGCCGCTCCGCGTTCGGAATTGGAATACATGTAAGAATCTACCTCCTAGCTGGAATATCGTGTTACTAGCATAACCTAATGTTACGCGGATTGGTCTCCGCCCAAAGTTCGGTTTCGCGACTGGACTTTAGTCCGGTGCAGCCGCCCATGATAAGACGATTCAGCGCGGCAATAAGTTCCAATGGCCGCTGAAACAGCGAGCTCCCTCCGGAACGGGTGTCCGGAGGGAGCTCGCTTGCACAGCCTTAGGCTTGCATCTGTTTTAATTGATAGAATTCGCCGCGGCGCTGCAGCAGTTCGTCGTACGTGCCGACCTCTTGCACGCGGCCGTTCTTCATGACGACGATGCGGTCCGCATCGCGAATCGTCGAGAGCCGGTGCGCGACGATGAAGGTCGTGCGTCCGCGGATCAGCTCGCGCATCGCCTTCTGGACGACGAATTCCGAGATGTTATCAAGGGCCGACGTCGCTTCGTCGAGCAGGATGATATGCGGATCGCGGATCATTGCCCGGGCAATGGCGATTCGCTGACGCTGTCCGCCGGACAGCTTGCCGCCGTGCTCGCCGACCATCGTGTCCAGACCTTCCGGCATCGCTGCGATGACATCCTGCAGATTGGCCATCTTGATGACCTTCTGCAATTGTTCCTCGGTTACGTCGGTCAATCCGTACGTGATGTTGCTGCGGATCGAGCCCGAGAACAGCACCGTGCTCTGCGGCACGACAGCCAGCTTCTGGCGGTATGACCGCATATCCAGCTCGTCAAGCGGCACGCCGTCGATGAGCACGCGTCCGCCTGTCGGGCGGTAGAAGCCGACGACAAGGTTCAGGACGGTCGACTTGCCTGCGCCGGATTCGCCGACGAATGCGATGCACTCGCCAGGCTTCACGTCGAGCGTAAAATCGTTCAACACGTGCTTATCCGTATCGTGGTAATGAAACCGAACATTCTCGAAGCTGAGTTCGCCTTTCAGCTCATCCACCTTCGTCTTGCCTTGATACTCCTCCATGTCCGTCGACATGAGCACCTCGGAGACCGAATGGATCGATTCGAAGCCTTTGGCGAATTGCGGGTAGACGTTGATGATCTGGTTGATCGACATCATGATCGTGCCGAAGAAGCCTTGATACATGACGACATCGCCGATCAGAATCTGGCCGCGGTAGGCGAGCATGCAGGTGAATGCCAAGCAGATCATCTGGAACAGCGTGAACACGACCCAGCCCGACGATCCGAATACCGCCTCCGTAATGTCCAGCCGATACCCTTTGCCCTTTAGGTTGTCGAGCGTCGAGTCTACCTTCTCGATCTCGTAATCGTCGAGACCGTGCGCGCGCGTCACCGGCAGCATCTCGACCGTCTCCGCAACCGTGCCGGACATACTCTCGATTTGCTCGCGGAAGTCGCGGTTGCGCATGCGGATGTTTTTGCGGAAGAAGAAGATGAGCGATACGGCGAACGGCAGGATCAGCACGAAGAACAGGCCGACGACCCAATTGGTCACCATCGTGATGCCGATTGCGACGAGCACGTTGAGCAGCGCCGGCACGAATGCGTACATGACCTGCTTCGACAACATCTCGATCGCTTCGACATCGCGGAGCACCTTCGCCTGCATTTTGCCGGAACGGAGTTCGCTGTGGTACGACATGGACAGATGTTGCAGCTTGCGCACCATCGTGCCCCTGAGTCCTGCCTCGATATGGCGCGATGACCGGCTCATGAAGCTGACATGCAGCGTCTGCGTGGCGATGTTCTGGATGACGACGACGAATACGAGCGCGAGGTCGATCCAGAACCAGGTTAGATCGCTCTCCTTGCGGCTGACGATGTTGATCATGTCCGCCGTGACGATCGGAATGACCCAGACCGGGGAATGCTTGATGATGAAGAAGAAGAACGATAGCAGCAGATTCAATCTCTGTCCCCGGAACAGCTGGTACAACGTGGTAAACGAGCGTCCTTTCTTAATGCTCCCGTCCATGAACAGGCGTTCATAATCGAGCGATTCTCGCTCCTGTGTAGTCATGATGGTGGTATACGCTCCTATCCCTTGGTGTGACTTTTCTCTCTAACACGTGTTCACAAACCTACATGCTATTGTAAAACTTCCCGCCGCATCCGTCCACTAGTTAAATTTGATCGCCAGCTGGACGGAAGCGACATGGGCATGATGTGTTGCATTATACCTCGCCGCAGTAGATCTCGGTCACATAAGCGATGACGACCTTGCCGTCCCGCTCGTTCTGCTCGAAGATCCGGCGAAGCTCCGCCATCATCGGCTCATGGTTCGGATGTCCCTTCGGCGGGCTGTAAGAGGAAGATCGCAGGCGTCCGCTAAGCCCATCGAAGTCGCAAGGCTGATCGTTCACGAAGCGCGCTTCCTTCATCGTACCCTCACGGAAAAAAGCGCTGAGCGCCTCATGCGGAATGTTCGTGTGCCGCACCTGCTCATAGTCGGTGCCATATTGGCGGAGCAGCTGCTCGTATTGCTCCAGGAATGGCGTGCCGCTCGTCTTGCGATTATTCCAGATGAGGAACGCCTTGCCGCCCGGCTTCAGCATGCGGCGGAATTCCAGCTGCGCGCGCGACTGGTCGAACCAATGAAACGCTTGCGCGCATGTGATGGCATCGACCGTATGTCCGGCCAGTCCTGTCTCCTCCGCCGTTCCCGCGACCGAGCGATAGTTCGGCACTTGGCCGAGCCAGCGTTCTGCCGCTTCCCGCATCGCAGCATTCGGCTCGACGGCAGTGACATGCAGGCCGCGATCAACCAGCAGCTTCGAGAAAATCCCTGTGCCTGCGCCGACATCGGCTACCTGCGAATCCGGCGTCAGTGAAGCTTCCTGCTGGATAAAGCGCAGCGCTTCCTCCGGGTAGCTGGGACGGTATTTCACATAATCGTTGACGCGATTCGAGAACCGTTCCGTATTGTTCATGCTTGCGCCTCCTCGATGAATTCTAATCGATTGCCGAACGGGTCTTCCGCGAAGAACCGTCGCACGCCTTCCTCCGAGCGCGCTTCGTCAAGCACGATGCGGACGCCGTTCTGCTGCAGATGATTACGCAATAGATCTAGTTGCCGCACTTGGAATGCGGGATGCGCCTTCGTTGCAGGCACGAAAGGCTGCTGGACGCCGATATGCACCTGATGCGTGCCGCATTGGAACCATGCGCCGCCTCTTCCCGCAAGCGCGGCTGGCTTCTGAAGCTCCGGCCAGCCCAGCAGACCGCCGAAGAAGGCGCGCGCTTCCGCCTCGCAACCGGGCGGCGCTGCCAGCTGCACATGGTCAATGCCAAGAAATTGATACGATTGGTTCATCGGTTCGATCCCTCCCTGCATCTGTTGTACGTTCGTTGTTGTTTCACTATACGAAACCGTGTTTCATGAAATTAGGATGACATTATTGTATCAATCCATCGACGGTTTCGTAAAGCACTTCTCCACTATTATGCTTCACTCTAGTGCAGGCTTTGCCCGCCCTGCTATCGAATCCCGCGACGCCCTTCCCGCGCGGCAAGCACAAAGGACCGTCAAGGCCAACAATTCGCCCTGACGGTCCTGCCAGTAACCATTATGCGCCGGTGTTCCCGGCATAAATATGCATGTCGCGGATATACGCGCCTGCGACTGCCGCAAGACGTACCGCCGTCGCCTCCAGCGCTGCGTCATCGCCCCCTGAGAGCCGCTCGCGAAGCTTCTCGACATAGCCGCGGCAGACCGGCTTCTTCGCCGGATGCGCGCGGCCGTAATCATCCAGGTAACCGGAGATGAAGTAACAGTCCAGCACGTGCAGCTTCCACTCGAATGGCGCCTCGCCATCGCCGGCTGCTTGCCATACCAGCAGGCGGTCGTGCAGCTCGCTGAGCACGATCATGCCCAACCGGTACGTTCGCCGCGCGTATTCGCAGCTGTCCGCATCGATCAGCCCCTGCTCGAATCGCTTCCGGTTCATCTCGTCCATCAAGTACAGAACCCCGCCCCATTCGGCCGTGAAGTCCGTCCATAGCGCTGCATCCTTCGCCATAATCTGCAGCGTGGTCACCGGTTCGAACACGAGATCCGGGTTCATCGCCAGCGCTTCCCGCGCGTCAGCATCCGATTCCGGCAGCCTATCCATCGCCGTCATGCGAATCGCCTCCCGAATCCGTTATTTGTACGTCTTCCAGTCCAGCTTGCTATTGTTCAACAAGTAGCCAAAATCATTCTCGCGCCGCTTCTGCTCCGCCTGCCGCTCTTCCTCGGCCAAGCGCACCGCTTCCTCGCGCTTCTTCGCCTCATCTGCCTTCAGCTCGTCAGCCTGCGCCTTCAGCTTCTGGAGCATCTCGGGCGCCAGCAAGTCCTTCAGCGTAGCAGGACGATCCTCCTGTGCCGGCTTCTGCTGCCTCGTCGTCTGTTTGCTTCGTTTCGATGTTGCCATTTCCTCTCACCTCGGTCTATCTCGTACTAGATCTGCGTTTATTTTACCACAAGAGCTTATCCTGTGGAAAAACTCGAAATATGCGCGATTTTGCGGTATTGTTATTGTAAAGTAAATGTACAGGAAACGAGGTGAATCACGTTTGGAGTGGGACTATGCATTATTTCGATCCATTAATGACTACGCTAACGATACGACGCTCATCGGCAAGTCGCTGGTCTATGCCTCCGCCTGGAGCGACTACTTCTTCTTCCTGAGCCTCGTCGCGTTCCTATTCTACCGATTCCGAATGGCTCTCTACGGATTCGCGGCTGCCGGCTTCACGGTAGTGGTCAGCCGACTCATCTCATTATTCTACTATCGCGACCGCCCGTTCGTGGAGTTCGAGGTCAATCAGCTGCTGTACCATATCGAGAGCAATTCCTTCCCCAGCGACCACGCGGCTGCCGCCGTCGCGATCGCCGTCATGCTCCGGCTGTTCTCCCGCCGGGTCGGGAACCTCTATCTTGTACTGGCAGCTATCGTCTGCTTCTCGCGGGTATGGATCGGCGTCCATTACCCGTTCGATGTTCTAGTCGGCATCGTGGTCGGGATCGCGGCGGCACTCGCGTGCTATCGCATTCTGGAGATCACGGAGCTCTACAATAAGAGCATGCAGCTCCTTCGCTTGATCGCTAGACGCAAACCAGCTAACGGCGTCGAGCTCTAGCATACATCGCACAACTATATAAGGAGAAGATGAATACCATGTTGAACAACGCACGCTCGCTTCGCAATCGCAAATTCCTGATCGTACTCGCCGCAATTACCCTGCTGTTATCGCTCCTCACCGGCTGCGGCGCCGGCACGAAGACGAATGCGCCTGAACAGCCAGCCGCCGGGGGATCGACCGATCCTAATAATCCGATTGCAACGATCGAGATGGAGAACGGCGACAAGATCGAGATCGAGTTATTCCCCGAAATTGCGCCGAACACGGTGAATAACTTTATCTCGCTCGCCCAGCAGGGCTTCTACGACGGCTTGATTTTCCACCGCGTCATCCCCGGCTTCATGATCCAGGGCGGCGACCCGGACGGCACCGGAGCAGGCGGACCTGGCTACAGCATCAAGGGCGAATTCGCGGATAACGGCTTCCCGAACGAACTGAAGCACGAACGCGGCGTGCTGTCGATGGCACGCACGAACATTCCCGACTCGGCGGGCTCCCAATTCTTTATCATGGCTGCGGATGCGACTCACTTGGACGGCGCATATGCGGCCTTCGGCAAAGTGTACAGCGGCTTCGAGACCATCGACGCGATCGTGAGCGCGCCGCGCGACGCGAGTGACCGACCGAACGAGGATCAAGTGATGAAGAAGGTCACGATCGACACGAAGGACTTCACTTACGCGGAACCGGACAAGCTGCCGGCACTGTAGAAGCTGCTCTTCAACATAACCAAACAGAGAACCGCGCTTCGCAAGAC
>JAEWJS010000043.1 GCA_023386495.1 Bacillota bacterium
CCCCCAGCCGATGCAGAAGACCAACACAGCAGCGAGTACCGCGATCAAGAGCAGGTGAACCTTCTTCATGGCGTGCAGCCCCCTTCGCAATCGGTTGCGTTCATACCCATCTATATGTGAAGACGGCTCGTTCCATGCAGAGGGCTTATCCAACTCAGTCTTGCGAACATATTTACCGTCATTATTCGACAAGCACCCGCAAGCGAAAAATGTCGCGCCATCCCCGTCATTCCCCAATAATGAGAAAAGTTAAAAATGATGAATCTCGGCATTTTTAAAGGAATTTCCGGTTTTCTGTCGAAATCTATAAGCTGACTCTCTACAGGATGTGATAATGTGATTGAAATGCAAGACATCTGGAAGACCTATGCCGATGGGACCCATGCGCTCCGCGGCATTTCTGTTCGCATAGATCGTAACGAATTCGTCTACCTCGTCGGCCCGTCTGGCGCCGGCAAGTCTACCTTCATGAAGTTGATCTACCGGGAAGAGGTGCCGAGCAAGGGGCAGCTCTCCGTCAACGGCTTCAATATCGGCAAGCTCAAGCAACGCAAAATCCCGTATGTCCGTCGCAATATCGGCGTTATTTTCCAAGACTTCCGGCTGCTCCCGAAGCTGTCCGCCTACGAGAACGTCGCCTTCGCGATGGAAGTCATCGAAGCGCCGAGGCGCGTCATCAAGAAGCGGACGATGGAAGTGCTCGACCTCGTCGGTCTTCGCTCGAAGCATGCCAGCTTGCCCGCGCAGCTGTCCGGCGGCGAGCAGCAGCGCGTCGCCATTGCGCGCGCGATCGTGAACAATCCTTCCGTCATCGTCGCGGACGAGCCGACAGGCAACCTCGACCCCGAGACGTCCTGGGGCATTATGAACCTGCTCGAGGAGATCAACTTCCGCGGCACGACCATCGTGATGGCGACGCATAACCGGGACATCGTCAATTCGCTTCGCAAGCGCGTCATCGCGATCGAGAACGGCGTCATCGTCCGCGACCAGGCGAGAGGGGAGTATGGTTATGAGATTTAGCACCATTCTCCGGCATTTGCGCGAAGGCGGACTGAACATCATTCGTAATGGATGGATGTCTTTCGCGTCCATCAGCTCCATCTTCGTCTCCTTGTTCATTCTCGGCGTGTTCCTGCTGCTTGCGCTGAACGTCAACAACCTGACCGAGCAGATCGAGAGCCAGGTGCAGATCCGCGTGTTCCTCCAGATGGAGACGGACCAGGCCAAGATCGACGAGCTTAGCAAAGCGATCGGCGGACTCCCCGAAGTCAGTAAGATCCAATTCGTATCCAGGGCCGAAGGGCTGGAGCTTCTGCGCGAGAACCTGGGGCCGGACGGCGCAAGCCTGCTGGACGGTTATGACGACTCGAACAATCCGCTGCCGGATTCGTTCACCGTGGAGGTCGTCAATCCGGAGGAGATCGCTTTCGCCGCCAAGAAGATCATCGCGATCGGCGACGCCGATCCGTCGAAGCCGCTCATGAGCGTGAAGTACGGGCAAGGCACCGTCGAGTCGCTCTTCCGCGTCACGACGGCGGTCCGCAACATCGGTCTGGTCATCGTGCTCGGCCTCGGATTGACGGCGATGTTCCTGATTTCCAATACGATTAAGATGACGATTTTCGCCCGCAGGCGCGAGATCGGCATCATGAAGCTCGTCGGCGCGACGAACCCGTTCATCCGCTGGCCGTTCTTCATCGAAGGCGCGCTCATCGGCATCATCGGTTCAGGCCTGACGACAGGCATTCTGTTATACGCGTACTCCCGCCTTGTGGAAGTGTCGCAGTTCGAGCTCGGACTCATGATGATCCAGCTCGTCACCATCGAGGAATCCGGCTGGCTCGTAACCGCGCTTCTCATGGGTCTTGGCGTCGTAATCGGCATTCTAGGCAGCACGTTATCCGTGCGCAAGTTCTTGAAAGTGTAGGTGATCGAGTAAACATGAAGAGAGCTATCGTATTCGTCGCATTCCTCGTGTTCGCAGTAGCCGTGTTCCAGCCGGTGGAGAGCCGAGCGGCCTCCCAGCTCGACAAGATCCGCGAAGAGATGAAGCAGCTCAAGCGGGAGATGGAGTATGTCGAGGATAACAAGGTCAAGGTAGAGAAAGACAAGCAATACGTCGCGACGAAAAAGACGCAAACGGCGGAATCGATTAACCTCATTCTGTCGCAGATCGATTCGGTGAACGCGGAGCTGCAGCTTGTCAATACGCAGATCGCGGACACGGAGAACGCGCTGCTTGCTGCCGGGGAAGAGCTCGTGCAGGCCGAAGAGCGGATCGTCGAGCGCGATGCGCTGCTCGAATCGCGGATTCGATTGATGTACACCAGCGGCTTCGTCTCCTACACGGACGTGCTGCTGAGCTCGAACAGCTTCATGGACTTTCTGGATCGGATGGATGCGCTGAAATCGATCCTGGGCCAGGACCGGGAGATTCTAGCCGCGCATCAAGCGGATAAGGATCTCATCCTCAATAACAAGGCGGAGATCGAGACCAAGCTGGCAGACATTCGGACGCTTTACAGCAAAAAGGAAGATTATTACAATACCCTTATAGAGAAAGAAAAAGAAAAGGAAGTCATGATCGCGCAATACAACGCGCAGATGGAAGATCTCGAGCATCGCGCGGAAGAGCTCGAGGAAATTTCGGCTGAGCAGGAAGCCGTGCTGATGAAGCTCGCGCGCGCCGAGAAGGCCGAGATCGAGAAGCAGAACAAGAAGAAGAACAAGGTCTACTACTCGGGCGGCAAGCTGGCGATGCCGATCAAGGACGATTTTCGCGAGAGCTCGGGCTTCGGTCCGCGCACGCACCCGATTACGGGCAAGAAGGGCAAGATGCATAACGGCCTCGATTTTGCGGCTCCGGCCGGGACGCCGATCTATGCGGCCGAATCAGGCACGGTTATCGTCGCGCAATCGATGAGCGGCTACGGCAACACGGTCATCATCGACCACGGCAACGGGCTGTGGACGCTGTACGCGCATATCCGCAAGGGCGGCATCAAGGTTGAGAAGGGCGAATCCGTTAAGCGCGGTCAGAAAATCGCCGAAGTCGGCACGACGGGCACGTCGACGGGCAATCATCTGCATTTCGAGGTACGGCTCAACGAGAAACCGGTCAATCCCGTTAACTATCTGAAGGGATAGGGTATAGAAGGGTAAGCTGCCGGTATCGGCATGGGCGATCGACCGCCAACCATCTCCGCCCCAGCGGACCGGTTGGCGGTTCTTGCGTAACCGATTGTGATCGCGAAGTAACTCGGGAAGTTTATTCGACGTCGAATCTTGAACGCTGGCGAAAGTTCCGGTACTCACGTAGGTTTGCCTACGCTCCGTTCCTCACTTTCTACCATCGTCCAACCTAAGCGTATGCTTCCGATGCTGCGTTTCTTACGAAACGCTTGAGGCGCTGACAATCGGTCTTTTTGAAAAGTAAGGAGTGGATTGCTATGCTTTTTCGTGGACGGACGGTGGGGTTGTTCGTGATGGTTGCCGTCGTATCGACCGCGCTTGTCACGGTGACCGTGGCGGATCGGTATCTCCTGCCGCGCGAAGAACCGGTTCAGGATACGAAGATTCAAGCAGATCGAACGCAGGGCGGCTTCACGCAAAAGGAGTTCGATAAGCTGAACGCGATATTGACGCTGATCGATACGAAGTTTTACCGCGAGGTGGAACGTGACGAACTGATCGACGGCGCGGCCCGCGGCATGCTGTCGGCCCTGCAGGATCCGTATACGGTCTACATGGAGCAGGATACGGCAGAGCATTTCACGGAGTCGATCGAAGGCTCCTTTAGCGGCATAGGCGCAGAGGTGACGCTGCAGGACGGCAAGGTCGTCGTCGTATCGCCGATGAAGGATTCCCCGGCGCAGCGCGCGGGCATCCATCCCAAGGACGTGCTGCTGTCCGTGAACGGCGAGTCGCTGGAAGGGCTCAATCTGAGCGAAGCAGTCGCGAAGATCCGCGGGCCGAAGGGCACCAAGGCGAAGCTGGTCGTGCAGCGCGAAGGGCTCAGCGCGCCGCTGCAGCTTATTCTGATCCGCGACGATATCGATCAAGAGACGATCTACTCCCGCATGATGCCGGGCGACGTCGGCGTCATCGAGATTCGGCAATTCGCGATGAACTCTTTGGAGCGTTTCGAAGAGGAGCTGCTCGCGCTCGAGGAGCAGGGGATGCAATCGCTGTTGATCGACGTGCGGAGCAACCCCGGCGGGGTGCTGCCGGTCGTGGCATCGATCGCGCAGCTGTTCATCGAGAAGGGCAAGCCGATCGTGCAGGTTGAGGATCGGAACGGCGTGCGCGAACAGACGCTATCCAAGGGCGGCGGCAAGCCGTATCCGATCGGCGTACTGATTAACAGGGGCAGCGCCAGCGCATCGGAGGTGCTTGCGGCCGCGCTGAAGGAATCGGCCGGCGCAGTATTGATCGGCGAAACCTCGTTCGGCAAAGGGACGGTGCAGGTCAGCTACGATAAGGCGACCGGGGACGGGACGCTGATCAAGATGACGATCGCCAAGTGGCTGACCCCGAGCGGGGCGTGGGTGAACGAAGATGGCGTGAAGCCCGATCTCGAGATCGCGCAGCCGGACTATTTCTCCGTTGCGCGCATCTCCAGGTCGGAGGTGTTGAAGAAGGACATGATCAGCGAGGACGTACGCAGCCTGCAGGTCATGCTTAGCGCCTTGGGGCATAGCACCGATCGTAAGGACGGCTATTTCAGCGAGGAGACCGAACAAGCGCTGCAGGCGTTCCAGCGCGAAGCGAAGCTGCCTGCTTCCGGCGAAGCGGATACCGCGACCGTCGAAGCGCTGGAGCTGCGGGTGATCGGACTCATAACGGACAGTGCCAATGACCGCCAGATGGAAGAGGCTTTGCAGCGCATGCGCGTCAGAGACTAGCAACCGAGGGAGTGACGGACGTGGAATGGATTCTGGAATTGCTGGAGCAAGCCGGCCGAGCAGCCGGCGCGATGCTGCTGCAGCCGTATTATTACGCTGCGGTCCTGTTCATCGCGCTGCTTGTTCAGCGCCAAGTGCGTACCGAACGCCGGCTGTTTCACGTCCGGCTGACGATCTGGCCGAAAGTGATCGGACCGTCGCTTGCGGCGGGTCTTGCCGCCGGAGCCGCTGTATCGGCTGCATTCCTGTTCCTCGGCATTCGGTTATCTGTCGACGCCGTGTATTGGTTGTGGGGAGCCTCGCTCCTCCTTTTCCTTCTGCGGATTCGTTGGCTCGGCTTCGTCTATGCCGCCGGACTGCTCGGGATCGCGCAATGGGCGCTCGGCCTGTTCGAATGGAATGCCGCGCCTGAGCTGTTCGCGAGGCTGGAGAGATCGCTTGCGGATGTGGACGCGGGAGGCCTCCTGCTGCTGGCAGGCGTGCTGCAGCTCGCGGAAGCGGTCCTCATGCGCTGGTGGGGCAGCCGGCAGCCTGGCGCGACCTTCGTCGAAGGCAAGCGCGGCAGGCTGGTCGGCGGCTATCAGCTGCAGTCCTACTGGCCGGTTCCGCTCCTGCTGCTGGTGCCTGGCCATGCGGATGCTGCGCTTCCTTGGGTACCGCTCCTGTGGCAGGATGGCGCTCCGGAAGGCTGGGGCATGCTAGGCTTGCCCCTCGTTCTCGGGCTCGGGGCAATGTCGACCTCGCTGCTCCCGCAATACAAGGCACGCCGAATGGCAGGTTTGCTGCTCTGGACAGGCCTCGGGGCGACCGCAGCGGGCGCGGCTGCTGCCTTATGGGCGCCGCTCGTGCCGATTGCCGCGATTATTGCGCCGATTTTGCACGAAATCATCCACTTCCTGGAGCGTAGACGAGAAGAGGAGAGCAGCCCGTTGTATGTGCATGATGAGCGTGGTTTGCGGATTCTCGCTGTCACGCCGGACACGCCTGCATCGCAGCTCGGGGTGGAGCCGGGCGAAATTTTGCACAAAGTAAACGGCTTGCGCGTCCGCACGATGGAGGATCTCTATAATGGACTGCTGGTCAATTCCGCGTTCAGCAAGCTGGAGGTCTACAATCTCGAGGGCCAGATCAAGTTTTTGCAGCGTGCGCGGTTCGAGGGCGAACACCATCAATTGGGCTTCGTGTTCGCGCCGGACGAAGCGACGCTGCGGTTGACCGAGGGGGCGCCGGCTTCGCTCCTGGATCTGCTTCGCCGCGGCAGCAAGAGCCGCAAGCGCGAAGCCGGACGGGAACAGCCGGTCTCGTCGTGAACAAGAGGGAAGCGCCTGCCGTGCTTGAAGCGGCAGGCGTTTTTTGGATGGGGAATCGGTCATTTCGAATCGGGCGCAGCGCTGCCATTATCGCTGACATACAGTTGTCAGGAGTAAGCGGTTATAATGGATACGGCGGCGAACCAATCGTGCGGATACGATTGCATCGAACCAGCGGAATCGGTATAATGGGATGGGAACATTCATTCCCATTATCGACAAGGCCTAACAGGGGCATACAGATGATAGAGAGCCTTCGGTACGTTGCAAGAGAGGCGCAAGACAGTAGCAAGGGAGTGGAAGCACAGGGATGACGATTGAGATTCAATTAATGAATAAGCCGTTCGAGCTGCTGTCCGATTACCGGCCGCAAGGCGACCAGCCGGGCGCGATCAAGCAACTGGTCGAAGGCGTTCGGAGCGGTCAGCGCCATCAGACGCTGCTCGGCGCGACGGGCACGGGCAAGACCTATACGGTCGCCAACCTCATTGCCGAGCTGAACCGTCCCACGCTCGTGATTGCGCACAATAAGACGCTCGCCGCGCAGCTATGCAGCGAGTTCCAGGAATTTTTCCCCAATAACGCTGTATCCTACTTCGTCAGCTACTACGACTACTTCCAGCCGGAGGCATACATTCCGTCCACCGACACTTATATAGAGAAGGATTCCAGCATCAACGACGAGATCGACAAGCTGCGCCATTCGGCGACGAGCTCCTTGTTCGAGCGCCGCGACGTCATCATCGTCGCGAGCGTGTCGTGCATCTACGGCTTGGGTTCGCCGATGGAATACCGGAATCTCGTGCTCTCGCTGCGCGTCGGCATGGAGAAGCCCCGCAACGCGATTCTGCACAAGCTGGTCGACATCCAATATCAGCGCAACGACATTAACTTCGTGCGCGGCACGTTCCGCGTGCGGGGAGACGTGATCGAGATCTTCCCGGTCGCGAACAACGAGCGGGCGATCCGCGTCGAGCTGTTCGGCGACGAGATCGAGCGCATTACCGAGATCGATACGCTGACCGGCGAGATCGTCGGCGAACGCGAGCATGTCGCGATCTTCCCGGCGTCTCACTTCGTGACCCAGGAAGAGACGATGAAGATGGCGCTCGTTAACATCGAGCGCGAGCTCGAGGAGCGGCTCGCCGAGCTGCGCGAGCAAGGCAAGCTGCTGGAAGCGCAGCGGCTGGAGCAGCGGACGCGGTACGACATCGAGATGATGCAGGAGATGGGCTTCTGGTCCGGCATCGAGAACTACTCGGGACCGATGACGTTCCGGGAACGGGGCGCGACGCCGTACACGCTGATGGATTACTTCCCGGACGATATGCTGATCGTCGTCGACGAGTCGCACGTGACGCTGCCGCAGATCCGGGCGATGTACAACGGCGACCGGGCGCGCAAGGAAGTGCTCGTCGACCACGGCTTCCGGCTGCCGTCCGCGCTGGACAACCGGCCGCTTCGCTTCGAGGAGTTCGAGGAGAAGGCCGGTCAGATGATCTATGTCTCGGCAACGCCGGGACCTTACGAGATCGAGCATTGCCCGACCATGGTCGAGCAGATCATTCGGCCGACGGGACTGCTGGATCCGATCATCGAGGTGCGCCCGACGAAGGGTCAGATCGACGATCTGCTGGGCGAGATCCGCGACCGGATCGCCAAGGACGAGCGCGTGCTCGTCACGACGCTGACGAAGAAGATGGCCGAGGACCTTACGGACTACTTGAAGGAAGTCGGCATCAAGGTGCGCTATTTGCATTCCGACATCAAGACGCTGGAGCGGATGGCGATACTGCGGGACCTCCGGGTCGGCACGTTCCATGTGCTCGTCGGCATTAACCTGCTGCGGGAAGGGCTGGACTTGCCGGAGGTATCGCTGGTCTCGATTCTCGACGCGGACAAGGAAGGCTTCTTGCGGTCGGAGCGGTCGCTCATTCAGACGATCGGCCGGGCCGCGCGGAACAGCGAGGGCCGGGTCATCATGTACGGCGATAAGATCACGGATTCGATGGAGAAGGCCATCCGCGAGACGGAGCGCCGCCGCGCGCTGCAGATCGCTTATAATGAGAAGCACGGCGTCACGCCGACGACGATTCGCAAGCGAATTCACGCCGTCATCGAAGCGACGAAGGTCGCCGAGCAGAAGGCCGATTACTTGACGGACGATTACGGCAAAATGTCGAAGAAAGAGAAGCAATCGCTCATCCAGCGTCTCGAGGCCGAGATGAAGGAAGCGGCGAAGAGTCTCCAATTCGAACGCGCGGCCGAACTGCGCGACGCCCTTCTCGAGCTCAAAGCGGATAGTTAAAATAGGGAGTAGATATTCGACTTTATAAAGCCGGCTTGTCAGCACCTAAAGCGTTTCCGGAGGAAACGCCGCATCGGAAGCATATGCTAAGGTTGGACGATGGTAGCAATTGAGGAGCGGAATGTAGACAGATCTACATGAGCACCGGAAATTGCGCCAGCGTTCAAGATTCGACGCCGAGTATGCTTCGGAGCGATGCTTCGTGATCACAAGCGGGCCATAGGGGGAAGTTGGGTTGGGTAGTGAGAGCATTGTGATAAAAGGGGCCAGAGCCCATAATCTTAAAAATATCGACGTCGAAATTCCGCGCGATAAGTTCGTCGTCCTAACCGGACTCAGCGGCTCCGGCAAATCGTCGCTTGCGTTCGATACGATCTATGCGGAAGGCCAGCGGCGGTACGTCGAATCGCTTTCTGCCTATGCGCGCCAATTCCTGGGGCAGATGGAGAAGCCGGACGTCGACTCGATCGAAGGCTTGTCGCCGGCCATTTCCATCGACCAGAAGACGACGAGCCGCAATCCGCGTTCGACCGTCGGCACGGTTACGGAGATCTACGATTACCTGCGGCTCTTGTTCGCGCGAATCGGCAAGCCGCATTGCCCGGAGCATGGCGTCCGGATCGCGGCGCAGACGGTCGAACAGATGGTTGACCGCATCATGGAATATCCGGAACGGACGCGGCTGCAGATATTGGCGCCGATCGTGTCCGGACGCAAGGGCGAGCATGCGAAGCTGCTGCAGGACGTGCAGAAGCAAGGCTTCGTCCGCGTGCGCATTAACGGAGAGATACGCGATCTTAGCGACAAGATCGAGCTGGAGAAGAACAAGAAGCATAACATCGAGGTCGTCGTCGACCGAATCGTCGTCAAGGAGGATATCGCGAGCCGTTTGGCCGACTCGCTCGAGATGGCGCTCAAGCTGTCCGACGGCCAGGTGATCGTCGATGTCATGGAGAAGGAAGAACTGCTGTTCAGCTCTAAGCTGGCTTGTCCGGAATGCGGCTTCAGCATCGACGAGCTGGCGCCGCGGATGTTCTCGTTCAACAGCCCGTTCGGCGCTTGTCCGGAATGCGACGGTCTTGGCGCCAAGATGATCGTCGATCCGGATCTGCTGGTGCCGGACACGAGCCGCTCGATCGAAGACGGCGCATTCGAAGCCTGGGCCGGCAGCACGTCGAACTACTACCCGCAATTTCTGAGCGCGGTATGTGCCCATTACGGGATACCGAAGGACGTACCGGTTGCCGACCTGACGACCGATCAGATGAAGAAGCTGCTGTTCGGTACCGGCGGGGAGCGGGTGAAGTTCCGCTACGAGAACGACTTCGGCCATACGAAGGAAGCGCTCGTGCCGTTCGAAGGCATCGTGCACAACCTGGAACGCCGTTATCGCGATACAGGCTCCGAGGGCATTCGCGAGTACATCGAAGCGTATATGAGCGCCAAGCCTTGCGGCGGCTGCAAGGGCCATCGCCTTCGCAAGGAGAGCCTCGCGGTCACTGTCGGAACGGAGAACATCTCGTACGTGACCTCGCTGTCGATCGGCGATGCGCAGCAATTCTTCGGTGCCTTGGAGCTGGACGACAAGGATCGGGCGATCGCGCATCTCATCCTGAAGGAGATCAACGGACGTCTGGGCTTCCTCGTGAACGTCGGCCTGCAGTATTTGACGTTAAGCCGCGCAGCGGGCACGTTGTCCGGCGGCGAAGCGCAGCGGATCCGGCTTGCGACGCAGATCGGCTCTAGCTTGATGGGGGTGCTCTACATTCTCGACGAGCCGAGCATCGGGCTTCATCAGCGCGACAACGATCGGCTGATCCAAGCGCTGCTGCATATGCGCGATATCGGCAACACGCTGATTGTTGTGGAGCATGACGAGGATACGATGCTGGCCGCCGATTATCTGATCGATATCGGACCTGGCGCAGGCATTCATGGCGGACAGGTTGTCGCCGCCGGCACGCCGCAAGAAGTCATGAACGACGAGCGTTCGCTGACCGGTCAATACCTCAGCGGCCGCAAGTTCATCCCAATCCCGCTGTCGCGCCGCAAGACCGACGATCGCTGGTTGGAGATTCGAGGCGCCAAGGAGAACAATCTCCGCGGCATCAACGTGAAAATTCCGATCGGCGTATTCACGGCTGTCACCGGCGTATCCGGCTCAGGCAAGTCGACGCTCGTGAACGAGATTTTGTACAAGACGCTTGCGCGTGACCTGAACAAGGCGAAGGTGCGTCCGGGCGAGTATAAGGAAATACGCGGCCTCGAGCATCTCGAGAAGGTCATCGATATCGACCAATCGCCGATCGGCCGCACGCCGCGCTCCAACCCGGCGACGTATACTGGCGTGTTCGACGATATTCGCGATGTCTACGCGAATACGAACGAAGCCAAGGTGCGCGGCTACAAGAAGGGGCGCTTCAGCTTCAACGTGAAGGGCGGTCGCTGCGAAGCTTGCCGCGGAGACGGCATTATCAAGATCGAGATGCATTTCTTGCCGGACGTGTATGTACCGTGCGAGGTCTGCAAGGGCAAACGCTACAATCGCGAGACGCTCGAGGTGAAGTACAAGGGCAAGAGCATTTCCGAGCTGCTGGAGATGACGATCGAGGACGGCACGGAATTTTTCCGCAACATTCCGAAGATTCACCGCAAGCTGCAGACGCTTCTCGATGTCGGTCTCGGCTACATGAAGATGGGCCAGCCGGCCACGACGCTGTCGGGCGGGGAGGCGCAGCGCGTCAAGCTTGCAGCCGAGCTGTATCGCCGCAGCACGGGCAAGACGCTGTACATTCTCGACGAACCGACGACGGGTCTGCATGTCGACGATATCGATCGCTTGCTGCACGTGCTTCACCGCCTGGTCGATTCCGGCGAATCGGTGCTCGTCATTGAGCACAATCTGGATGTAATCAAGACGGCGGATTACTTGGTCGATCTCGGTCCGGAGGGCGGAAGCGGAGGCGGCACGATCGTCGCGACCGGTACGCCGGAGGCGCTCACCAAGGTGGAAGCCTCTTACACAGGCCGCTACCTGAAGCCCGTGCTGGAGCGTGACCGCAAGCGTACGGAAGAACGCAATGCCGTCGCGCAAGGCGTTGCGGCGGGATTGGCGGAATAAGCGCAAGGGTTTGCAGTGTGTGCAACGTATCACATGCCCCGGACCATCCTGGTACCGGGGCATTGCGGTTCCTTGCGATGCATGCATCATCGACCAGAGCAGTATAATAGCTCATAACTAACTCGGCGCCATAGTCGCCATTCCTGCCTGATAATGGTGACAAAGTTGTTACGAAATGAAATGGGACTTGCATCGTAACGTTCGAGACGCTAACATAGATAAAGGCATAACTGGTATACTGTACATTAGATCACAACGCTATTGTGAAGATAAAGAAGGAGGTCCCCCTCATGTTTTTGGCGGAAGAAGCAGCGAAGGCCAGCAGTTTTGATCCGTTCGACATCCTGATGCTTGTGTTCACGGTGTTGATCTTCATCGGGTTCGTGCGCTTGCTGATGCAGCGTCCGAGAAAGAACATCTTCGCGATCGGGTTCACGGCTGTCTCGCTCGGATTGTTCTTGTACGTGGATTACATTATGATTTTCAAGGTATGGCTCGCGTAGTCGGGATAATCCATACCCATCTATAGCCTGACCTACATAAGAGCCTCTCCGAATTTCCGGAGGAGGCTCTTTTTCGATGCTCGCGTGCGATTAGCGAAGCAACGGCGCTGTTAACGTGGAGGGGAGACTGTCGATTTAATCGAACTAGCCAAATGGATCTGAATAACTATTCAGTTATGTGCAGGCTGTAACCGTGAAAGTGTTAGCTGCTATGCGTTGATCGACCGAGGAGCGAAGTTGGGCGAGTAGTTCGGATTTGCCTACTTGCAGTAGCCGCCTATTGCACGATTGGAGATGCAGTTCGGAAATGCCGAACTAGGGACCGCTTAATGGCTGCTATAGTAGGAAAAGCCCGCTCTAGTTTGACGAAACGAAACTAGAGCGGCAGATGGTGACTAACGCCCCACGCAATTCGGCAAATCGTAACTGCAGCACATGTTCAAGTCCTGATGTACCACTTCGAATGGAGTATGGCCAATCCGAAAGCGCTAAATCATGAGCGGTGTCGTATTAACGAATCCTCTTCCTGCGTGAAATGGCGCCGAATGAGGTGGCAGTCGTAATTGCCCGTGCTGCTCGACGCGCAAACGGCTGCCCGAGGGGCAGCCGTTTCGTGTTGCAGGCGATTCGCTTATACCCACCACATGTCGCCGAGCGGCTCGCGGATGAGGACTTGCTGCAAGTTTTGCACCGCTTTCGTGAAGCCTTCGTCGACCGACATCAGGCCGTCTTCATGCTCGATGCTGACGACATAGTCGTAGCCGACCAAGCGAAGCGCGCTGATTATGTCGGCCCAGACCTTCATGTCGTGACCGTAGCCGACGGTGCGGAACTGCCATGCGCGGTCCAGCATGAGCGCGTACGACTGCATATCCGTCACGCCGTGGCGGTTGACGTTGATCGGGTCGATCGACGTGTCCTTCGCATGGAAGTGATGGATCGCGCCTGCGCGGCCCAGAATCTGAATCGCTTGTACAGGGTCGATGCCCTGCCACCACATATGGCTCGGATCGAGGTTCGCCCCGATCGCTTCGCCGGCTGCCTCACGCAGGCGAAGAAGCGTAGCCGGTGTATGTACCGAGAAGCCGCCGTGCAGCTCGAGGCCGATCTTAACGTTGCGATCCGATGCGTACTTGCCGATCTCCGTCCAGTACGGGATCACCTTGTTCGACCATTGCCAGTCGAGTATTTCTTGGTAATCGTTCGGCCAAGGCGCGACCGGCCAGTTCGGATATTTGGCATCCTCGTGGTCGCCGGGGCATCCGGAGAACGTATTGACGACAGGGACGCCGAGCTGCGACGCCAGGTCGATCGTCTCGCGGATAATGCGGTCGTGCTCGCCGGAAATCGCCTTCTGCGGATGAAGCGGGTTCGCATGGCAGCTCAGCGCGCTGATCGACAATCCGCGCGATTCGATAGCCGAGAGGAACGCACGCTGCTTGCCTTGGTCCGCCAGCAGCTCAGACGGCTTGCAGTGCGCGTCACCCGGATAACCGCCCGTGCCGAGCTCGACGGCATCGAGACCTTTGGACGCGATGTAATCGAGTGCTTCCTCGAACGGCTTTTGCCCAAACAATACCGTAAATACACCTAATTTCATGCTTGTATACCCTCCTCGAACGATTGAATGGCACCGCTTGCCAGCCTATTATAACATGCCCCAAAATGCCGTTGTAGCCAAGCGCGTCCATTTGCCAAATTACAATATAAACGAAGCTAAAGTGGATTCAAGACATCTACGGTGTTACACTAGTAGCAGTTGATCAAAAAGCCCAATTGTGATCGCGAAGCTTCTCGAGAAGTATTTCGACTTCGGATCTTGAACACTGGCGAAATTTCCGGTGCTCATGTAGTTTTGACTACACTGCGCTCCTCATTTTCTACCATCGTTCAACCTCCTCGGCGCTGACAACCGGTCTTTTTGATCTTAATTAGGTGAATAAGAATACAAGCTGTACATTTGGAGGCACACGAAGCAAGATGACCGAGATCCAACGGGAAGACATAGAACTGCTGGCGCCGGCCGGCGATTGGGATTGTATGCGAGCTGCCGCGGCCAATGGGGCCGATGCGGTATTTTTTGGCGTCGAGAAATTCAATGCGCGTGCGCGGGCGAACAATTTTCGGATGGACGAGCTGCCGGAAATCATGGCTTATCTGCACGGCTATGGGATGAAGGGCTTCCTAACCTTCAATATTCTGGTGTTCGAGAACGAGCTGGAGGATGCGCAGCGGCTGATCGAGGCTTGCATCGATGCTGGCGTCGACGCGGTTATCGTGCAGGATCTCGGGTTGGTCAAAATGATCCGCGATATTTCGCCCGATTTTCCGATACATGGTTCTACGCAGATGACCATCACGTCTCCGGAGGCGGTAGAGTTCACGAAGCCGTTCGATATCGAACGCGTCGTGCTCGGGCGGGAGAACAACCTGAAGCAGATCAAGACGATCGGCGAGCAAGCGAAGCTGCCGATGGAAGTGTTCGTTCACGGCGCGCTCTGCGTGTCGTATTCCGGTCAATGCCTGACATCCGAGATGTGGGGCGGCCGCTCGGCGAACCGCGGCGAATGCGCGCAGGCTTGCCGGCTGCCTTACGACCTCATGGTAGACGGCGTGCATAAGCCGATGGGCGACGTGACCTATCTGCTGTCGCCGAAGGACCTGGCCGCCGTGGAGCTGGTGCCGGAATTGATCGAGGCCGGCGTCACATCCTTCAAGATCGAAGGGCGCCTCAAGAGCCCCGAATATGTGGCGAACGTCGTCTCCAAGTACCGCCGCGCCATCGATCGCTACTTCGAAGGCGATCGCGGCAAGCCGTCGAAGGAAGAAGTGCGCGAGCTGCAGCAGAGCTTCTCGCGCGGCTTCACGCCGGGCTTCTTGCTCGGCACGAACAATAAGCAGCTCGTGGAGGGCACGTTCCCGAAGAGCCGCGGCGTGTATTTGGGCCGCGTGGAGCGCGTGCTGCGCGACGCGGTCGTATGCCGCTTGGAAGCACCGCTGAAGCGCGGCGACGGCATCGTGTTCGATGCGGGCGACCCGACGAAGAAGGAAGAAGGCGGCCGCGTCTACGACGTGCGGCGCCAAGGCGTCAAGGTCGAGGGCGAGGTACAGGAAGGGACGGTCATTGAGATCGTGCCCGGCCGCAATGACGTCGATCTGTATAAGGTGAAGCCGGGCGACCGCGTATGGAAGACGAGCGATCCCGCGCTCGACAAGCGGCTGCGGGCAACCTTCGAGACCGAGAAGCCGTACCGGGTATTCCCGCTGCACGTCAAGGTCGAAGGGCGCGAAGGGGAGCCGCTGCGCACGGTCTGGACGGACGTGAACAAGGGCACGACGGTCGAGGTCGTCTCCGAGCTGCCGCTCGAGCGGGCGGAGAAGCGGCCGATGGACCGCGCGCTGCTGGAGGAGCAGCTGGGCCGCCTAGGCGGCACGCTGTTCCAGCTGGAGCGGCTTGACGTCGACCTAACGGGCGACGTGATCCTGCCGATGCGCGAGCTGAACCGGCTGCGCCGCGAAGCGGCGGAGCTGCTGGCCGGCGAGCGCCCGAAGCCGCCGGCGTACGTGAAGCGCGAGGTCGATGCGTTCGCGGATGCGGCCGTGCGCAGTGCCGCTGACGGCGGATTGCCGCAGCTGACCGCGCTCTGCCGCAGCCTGGCGCAAGTCGAAGCGGCAGCGCGTACAGGCGTGAGCATGATCTACGCCGATTTCGAATTCATTAAGCAGTATCCCGCTGCGGTGGAGGCGGCCAGACGCGCAGGCAAGCGGATCGCGCTGGCTACGCCGCGCATTCATATGCCGGGCGAGAACGGCTACCACAACCACATCCTGAAGCTGGAGCCGGATGCGGTTCTTGTTCGCAATACAGGCGCTATGTATTTCTATATGAGGAAACGCGCCGAGTCCGGAGACGGACCGTTCCCGGAATTGATCGGCGACTTCTCGCTCAATATCGCGAATCATAAGACGGCCGGCCTGTTCCTGGATGCAGGCTGCTCCTACGTAACGCCGTCCTACGATTTGAACGTGCAGCAGATGGTGGATCTGCTGGGGCGTGCGGATACGTCTCGCATGGAAGTGGTCATCCACCAGCACCTGCCGATGTTCCATACCGAGCATTGCGTCTACTGCACGTTCCTCAGCGAGGGGACGGACTATACGAACTGCGGCCGGCCGTGCGAGGATCATCGCGTATCCCTGCAAGACCGGATCGGGATGTCGCATCCCGTGCGGGTGGACGACGGCTGCCGGAATACGGTGTATAACGCGATTGAGCAATCCGGTGCGGAGTATCTGCGGAGCTTCATCGAGCTGGGCGTTGCCTCGCTGCGCATCGAATTTCTCGAGGAGACGGCCGAGAAGACGGCTGAGGTCATCGAGCTGTACACGGATGCCGTTCACGGTAAAATCAGCGGGACGCAGGTATGGCGGAGTCTGAAAGCAATTAACCAACTGGGCGTTACGCGCGGACAGCTAGTGAAATAAATGCAGGGGAAGAAACCGTTTCGGCATGCCGCCGAAGCGGTTTCTTTGCCGTCACGCATTTTTGTATAATTGTAAGAAAACTTTTTGACTTGTAAGAAAAGTTATTCCATTTTTACTAGACCAGTAGTACTATTAACCTAAATCCATGACGGAATGTGGGGAATGGGCCATGCGCCTTTCGTTTCAACCCGGTGTACCAGACAGCTTGAAGGAGCTTGTGCTCGAACTGGAGCAGGCTGTGCTTGACGGAAGAATACCGGATCAGCGCACATTGGAAGCGCTGCCGGAACAAGCAGTTAGCGGATCGCCCTTGCTGCTCAGGACAGGCTCTGTTCACTTGATGCTGGAAGGTCAGCTGAAGGAGGCGCAGGAATGGCTGCAAGCGGCAATCCGAGGTTTTGCCCTGCAGGCGAATCATGTCGAGATGCTGTCGATGATCGCGATGCTAACGCTCGTCTACGTGCGGATCGGTGATTTTACGGAAACCGAAACGCTGTTGCATCATTTAGAAGAAGAATCGCTGCGCTCGCCGGACCATTGCAGCGGCTTCGTCTGGTGGGCGCTTGCCAGAGGCAGGTGCTGGGGGCGCACGTCCACGATACTAGGCTCGCTGACGAGCGACGAATATTTTGCGCGAGCGGCGGATTGGTTCCGAGAAGAGGGCGCTTCCGAATGGTACGCGTACCTGTTGCTGGACCGTTGGCTCTATGACCCGGATAGCATGAGAGAGGAAGCATGGAGCAAGCGGTTGAACGCGCTGCGCCAATGGGGGGCCATTAACCGGGATTGCGAAATCGTGCTGCAGGTGCTGGAAGGGGGCACGCTGTCCGAGGAAGAAGAGGAGAGGCTGCCGAGCCGATTCGGCTACTTGTTGAAATCCCTCCATCTATCCGGTGACGATACAGCGGTCGAATCGCCGGTCAGCGACCTGCGCTACGACGTCGAGGCGCAGCTGTTCAACAGCCGCATGAACGTGCGGCGGAAGCTGGCAGCCGGCGACCGGGTAGGAGCTTCCGTCGCGCTGCGGCAGATGGAGCTGATGCTGGAGGAGATGGCGACGCCGCGAACCCAGGCTTGGCATGCCGAACTGCGGGAACGGATCGGCGGCAATATGGAGCACGCGCCGCTCGTGGCAAGCCTGCCGGTTCATCTCGACGAGGAGATTCAGATGCCAGCCCCGAAGCAGAATCGGTTGCGCGTGCAGCTGATGTCGGGCATTCGCTTCTACTTGTCGGACGGCACGACCGTCTCCCCGAAGTGGAAGCGCCGCAAGTCGAAGGAGCTGCTCGTCTATCTGCTGCTGCAGCCGGAATACCGCGTCCTGCGGGACCAAGTCGTCGAGCAGGTGTTCGGCGAAGGGGATGCGACGAAGCTGGCCAATCATCTGTATGTGTCGCTGCATGAGCTTCGCAATGCGCTTGCCAGCATCGGCTTCGAAGAGGCGATCGAGGTGCGCGGCGGGCTGATCGGATTCAACGACTCCGTCATCGAGGCCGTCGACGTCGAGCAGTTCACCACGCTCTCCCGCGTCGGGGATCAGCTGTGGGGCAAGGATAAGGAAGCGTCGGTCATGCTGTACCTGGACGCGGTCCGGCTCTACGGCACGCTCGGCTCGGACATGCCGTACCTCGATTGGCTGGAGCGGTGGCGCAGCCATATGATGGAGCGGCAGACGCAGATGCTGCGCCGGCTCGGCGAGTACTACGCCGCGCGGACGGAAGACAGCCATACGGAGCAGTGGCTGACGGCTTGGATCGATCTTCGCCCGGATCAAGAGGAAGCTTACCAAGCCATGATTCGCTATTGGATGGAGCGGGGCCGGCATGCCGAAGCGGTGAGCTGGTACCGGCGGCTTGAGCGCGTATGCAGGGAAGAGCTGGGCACCGTGCCGCTCGAGGAGACGCGCAAGCTCGTATGGGAAGCATGAACGCTGCGGCAGCGCCGCGATCGGCGGCAGTCTGGTGGGCGGCAGCCGCAGGGCTGTGCCTGGTTGCGGGATTGGCCGCATACGGCATGACCGCGCTGCCTCTTCATCTGGCAGGCATCGCGCCTGTTCGCGCCTTGCTTCCGGCATACCGCCCCGATGGGCAAGGCTGGGGAGCGCTGTATGGCTTGATCGGTTTTGCCCTGACAGCGGGCATCATCGTCTACGGCGTCCTGTCATTCCTGCTGCCCGGACGTCCCGTGTTTGCAGGTTATCGGCTCCGGCTGCAGACGATGCTCGCACGGGAGCATGGGAGCGGATCGGTATCGGGGCTGCTTTTTCCGTTCGGCGTGATGCTCGGCGGACTATTCGCGGCCGTGTCTGCGCAAATGCTCGGGCTCGTGACTTCGGCAGCCGGCGGCATGCTGGAGTCGTTGGAGCCGGCTGCCGTTCTCGTCCTGACAGTCGAGTATGGTGTGCTCGGCTGTGCCGCATTCGGCTTGGTGGTACGGGAAGCAAGGCGTCAGCCGGCGCGTTCTGCAGACCATCACGATACGCTTGCCACTGAACTGAGGCTTGCACTGGATACGCAGCAGCGCTGGCAGCCGCCGATCGACTTGCAGCTTGGCGCTTACCGCGTAACCGGGCGGAATCGGCAGGACCGCGACGTGGGAGGCGATCTGTTCGATGCCGCGTTCGTCGACGATACGACTTTTGCCGTGCTCATAGGCGACGTATCGGGCAAAGGAATGCCGGCTGCCGTCATGGTGCCTGCGCTGCACGTGCTCTTCCGCTCCGAATTGAAGCGGGGAGGCGGGCCGGCGGAGCAGCTCGAGCGCATGAACCGACTCTTATGCGACACTGCGCCGGAGAACGGCGTGACGCTGGGCGTCGGCATCTTCAATGCGGCGACCGGCGAGATGCGGTACGCGAGCGCGGGTCATCCCTCGCCTTATCTGCTGAAGCAAGGGACAGCCCCGACCATGCTGGACAGCTCCTCGCTGCCGCTTGGGATGGAGCCCGAAGCCCGTTATGAAGAGGTTACGGTGCGGCTTGCTCCCGGCGAAAGGCTGCTTCTCTATACAGACGGCATCGTGGAGGCGATGGATGCTGCCGGCCGGATGTTCGGCTTCGAGGGGCTCGAGCAGCAGCTGCTCGGCTGGGAGGCGGGTCATCCGGCCGGTAGCTGGATGACGGACGTGTTCGATAAGCTGGGCGAGCAGTACGGCCATCGCAAGGATGACCGTACATTGCTGACCGTTGAACGCATCGTACAGACGGCACGCCCCGTCGTGCTCCATGAGATGAGCTGGCGGATCCCTTCCATTCCGGGCTGCGAGAAGCAGGTGCTGGCGGAATTGGCCGAATTGATCGAGGAAGCTTGGCCGGAGGCGGGCAGGAAGGATGATATGCTGACCTGCGTTGCCGAAGCGGTCATGAACGCGGCCGAGCACGGCAACGGCTTCGATCCGGAGCGCTGCGTCGTCGTGCATGCGCACTTCGGCAACATGCTGATGGTATGCCGCGTGTCCGATGACGGCGAGGGCTTCGATGCACAGGGGCTGCAAGCCAATGCTGATTCCGCTAGGTCCAGTGCCGAGGCGGATGCGGCAGCTTGTCCGATCCCCGATCCCGAGCGCGACGAAGGCAGAGGCTGGGGTATGCTATTAATAGACGGCTTAACGGATTATTGGATCGCGACCCGTGATGAGCGCGGGTTCTGCGTCGAGCTATTCTTTCTTGCCAGACAGAGAAGCGGATAAGAGGAGGTGTGAATGATGTCGGAAGCAACACTCGAAATGGAAGCCCGCGCATTCGAGAGCGGATTGTCGGTCACCCTGCGCGGCGATCTGGACCAAGCGGCGGAGCAGGTGCTGAAGGGCGCGTTCGATTGGGAAAATGGGCTGGAGGGCCGCAGGCGGTACTTGATCCTCAATCTGCATATGGTCAGTTACATCAACAGTGCGGGAATGGCGCTGCTGATCCGCATTGCGCGAGGCGGGCGCAAGCATGGCTACCATACGTTCGCATGCGGCGTAACGACGCATTATCAGAAGCTGTTCCGCATGGTGGGCCTGACCGAGTACATGATGCTCTACCCGGACGAGTATGCGGTGTTCCAACGAATCGAGGCGCTTGAAGGAGAAGGCGGGCAATGACTGACTGCCCGTGAGAAAGGAGCATTCCCATGACGAAGGATCGGATGCCGGATATGCCGTACGCGGCGTGGCGGCATGCGTTCAAGCTGGACCCGGACCGCGTGATCGGAGACGAGGCGCTCGAGGCGGTCTGCCTGTCCGGGACCGATATTCTGCTGGTCGGCGGTTCGAGCGGCGTGACGTACGATAACACCGTGGACCTGCTGGCTCGCATTCGTCGCTACGAGGTGCCATGCGCGCTTGAGCTGACGGATGCAGCCGCGGCCGTGCCGGGCTTCGACTGGTATCTGCTGCCGATGGTGCTGAACGCCGGCTCCGTCGATTGGGTAACCGGCAGGCAGGCGGCGGCAATTGCGGCTTATGGCGCGTACTTGCCATGGGACATTACGTTCGGCGAGGGCTATATTATTCTGAACGGAGACGCCGAGGCGGCTAGGCTGACCGATGCGCGGACCTCCCTAGAGTCCGGTGAAGCGGCAGCCTATGCCAAGCTGGCCGACCGGCTCATGCGGCTCCCGCTCGTCTATATCGAATATAGCGGGAGCTTTGGCGATATGCAGCTGGTTCGCTCGATCCGGGCAGCGTTGACCCAGGCAAGGTTGATCTATGGCGGCGGCATCGATTCGGCGTCCCGCGCTCAGCTTGCCGCAGAGGCCGCGCACACGGTCGTTGTCGGCAATGTCATCTACGATAATCTCGCAGAGGCGCTCGCCACGGTCGACGCCGTGAAGAGCACGCCTACGCCAACACCATAGCAAGTGTACTTAACAAGCCCCTGTGCGACAGACGCGCAGGGGCTTGCTCGCGTTCCCGCTCATTGTTCCCCTCTACATCTGGGCATTCTATTCTAATGGGTTTAATTTCTTAAAGGCCGCATGTCAGGACCGAGAAGGTTGGACGATAGTAGAAAATGAGGAGCGCAGTGTAGTCAAAGCTACATGAGCACCGGAATTTTCGCTAGCGTTCAAGATTCGACGTCGAATAAGCCTCGGAGCAAGAACATCGTCATCACATGCGGCCCCGATTGACATTAGAGGGGGGGGTGAACTAGACTGAAAATAGGCGAACAAACACGCGAACAAAGGAGTAGAACCATGCATAATCGGATCGACATCGACCAGGCGGTCGAGCGGCTTAATCCGCGCCAGAGGGACGCCGTTCAAGCAACGGACGGACCGCTATTGATCATGGCCGGCGCGGGCAGCGGCAAGACGCGGGTGCTGACGCACCGCATCGCGTACCTCATCGAGAAGAAGCGTGTCGCGCCATGGAGCATCCTGGCCATCACGTTCACCAATAAAGCCGCGCGCGAGATGCAGGAGCGGGTAGCGGCCCTGATCGGACCCGGCGGGCAGGATATCTGGGTATCGACGTTCCACTCCATGTGCGTGCGCATCCTGCGCAGAGATATCGGCAGGCTCGGCTACAGCACGAACTTCTCCATTCTGGACAGTGCCGACCAGCTGTCGGTCATCCGCAACATCATGAAGGAGCAGAACATCGACGCGAAGAAGTTCGAGCCGCGTGCCGTGCAGTCCAAGATCAGCGGCGCGAAGAACGAGCTGCTGACGCCGGAACAATACGAGCAGAAGGCTGGCAGCGACTATTTTGACCAGATTGCGGCCAAGGTGTACGGGATCTACCAGAAGCGGCTGAAAGCCAACAACTCGCTCGACTTCGACGACCTGATCATGACGACCACGGCGCTGTTCCGGGAAATTCCGGAAGTGTTGGAATTCTATCAGAACAAGTTCCGCTTCATCCATGTCGACGAGTACCAGGATACGAACCGCGCGCAATACATGCTGTGCAAGATGCTGGCCGAGAAGCACCACAACATCTGCGTCGTCGGCGACAGCGACCAATCGATCTACCGCTGGCGCGGCGCGGACATCTCGAACATCCTGAACTTCGAAGAGGACTATCCGGAGGCGACGACGATTCTGCTCGAGCAGAATTACCGTTCCTCCTCGAATATTCTAAACGCGGCGAATGCGGTCATTAAGCAGAATACCGGCCGCAAGGCCAAAAAACTCTGGACCGACCGCGGCGAAGGCGATCCGATCGCCGTGTATCAGGCGGACACCGAGCATGATGAGGGATATTTCGTCACGGGCGAAATCCGGCGCAACAAGCAGGGAGGACGCAAGTTCGCGGACCACGCGATCCTGTACCGGACGAATGCGCAGTCGCGGGTCATCGAGGAAATTCTGATCAAGTCGGACATTCCGTATCAGATCGTCGGCGGCATCAAGTTCTACGATCGCAAGGAGATCAAGGACCTGCTGGCTTACCTGCGGCTCATCTCGAACCCTGACGATGACATCAGCTTGGTGCGCGTCATCAACGTGCCGAAGCGCGGCATCGGCGATACGACGCTGGGCAAGCTTGCGGCCGAGGCGGCGCGGCGCGGCGTCTCGATCCACTCGGTGCTGGGCGACCTCGATGGGGTGGACGTGGCGGGCAAGACGAGGGCGGCTCTGACCGATTTTCGCGAGTTGATCGACAATCTGGCACGCATGGTGGAATACTTGTCGGTAACGGAATTGACGGAGAAAATGCTGTCGTTCATCGGCTACCGCGAGGAGCTCGAGCGCGAGAACACGCTCGAATCGAAGTCGAGGCTCGAGAACATCGACGAGTTCTTGTCCGTTACGATGGACTTCGAGAAGCGCAACGACGACAAGTCGCTCGTCGCGTTCCTGACCGATCTCGCGCTGATTGCCGACATCGACGCGATGGATAAGAACGACGAGGACCAGGACGCGAAGGACGCCGTCATCCTGATGACGATGCACAGCGCGAAGGGGCTCGAATTCCCTGTCGTGTTCATCATCGGCATGGAGGAGGGGGTGTTCCCGCACAGCCGCGCGTTCATGGATAACGACGAGCTCGAGGAGGAGCGCCGCCTCGCGTATGTCGGCATCACGCGCGCAGAGGAGCAGCTGTTCCTTACCTGCGCGCAGTCTCGCACGCTGTTCGGGCAGACGAAGCGCAACCTGCCGTCGCGCTTCCTCAAGGAAATACCGGAAGAGCTAATGCAGCTGGCATCGCCTGGCGGTACGATCGGCGGGCGCGGGACGAGTCTCGGCAGCCTGCGGGGCGGCGCGTCGACGTTCGACGCGAACGGGCCGGGCTTCGGCTATCGCCAGAACACAGGCGCAAGGCCGATCGGCAGCTTCAGCGGCGGGGCAGGTATTGGCGCCGGTGCAGGAACGCGGCCTGCGGCTGGCAAGCCGATGGTCGGCGGCACAGGCGGCGTACGCGTCACGTCGTCGACGGATGCGGTGCGTACCGTCGGCGGCGCCGGAGCGGGAGCGGCCGGCGGAGACGGCGCGCGCGTATTCGCAACCGGCGACAAAGTGTCGCACGGCAAGTGGGGCACGGGCACGGTCGTCTCGGTGAAGGGCGAGGGCAATGACATGGAGCTGCAGATCGCTTTTCCGGCGCCTGTGGGAGTCAAACGCCTCCTAGCAGCCTTCGCCCCAATTACCCGGCTGTGATCGCGATGTAACGCTACGTAGCTTATTCGGCGGCGAATCTTGAACGCTAGCGAAAGTTCCGGTGCTCATGTAGTTTTGACTACACTGCGCTCCTCACTTTCTACTATCGTCCAACCTTCTTGGCGCTGACAGCCGGGCTTTTGGAAAATGAGTTGGGATAAGATCTTGAACGAGAAGAGGGTGGAAGGCGATGGATCAGCAGCAGCGCATGGCGCAATTGGTATCGGATCTCAACCGGTACAATCACGAGTATTACACGCTGGATCGGCCGACGGTCAGCGATAAGGAATGGGACGCGCTGTACGATGAACTTGCGCTTCTGGAGCGGGAGACCGGCGTTATTCTGCCGAATTCGCCTACGCTCCGGGTCGGGGGCGATGTGCTGAAGGGCTTCGAGCCGCATCGCCACCGCGCTCGGCTATGGAGTCTGGATAAGGCGCAGGATACCGAAGACGTGCATGCGTGGAACGCGCGGGTGACGAAGGCTGTGGCCGACTACAACGCGAAGCATCCGGATTCGCCGCTGCCTGCACCTTCTTATGTCATCGAGCTGAAGTTCGATGGGCTGACGCTGAATCTCACCTATGAGGGCGGCGTGCTGACGCAGGCGGCGACACGCGGCAACGGCGTCGTCGGCGAGGGCATTCTGCCCCAGGTTCGCACGATCCGGACGGTGCCGCTTACCATTCCTTTCAACGGCGTAATCGAGGTTCAAGGCGAAGCCATCATGCATCTGTCCGTGCTGGAGGCCTATAACCAGACGGCGGCCGAGCCGCTCAAGAATGCCCGCAATGCCGCTGCCGGCGCGCTGCGCAATCAGAATCCGAAGACGACCGCCGAGCGCAAGCTCAATGCGTTCTTCTATAACGTCGGCTATGCCGAAGGCGTGGCGTTCGATAACCATGCCGAGATGCATGCGTTCCTGAAGGACAACGGATTCCTCGTTAATTCTTATATCGCCTACCATGATCGGATCGAGGACGTGATCGCAGAGCTGGAGAAGATCGGCGAGAAGCGCGCGGGGCTCGATTTTCTGATCGACGGGGCGGTCGTGAAGCTGGCTGACATGCGCACCCGGGAAGCGCTCGGCTATACGGACAAGTTCCCGCGCTGGGCGGTCGCGTTCAAGTTCGAGGCCGAAGAGACGACGACGGTACTGGAGTCCGTGGACTGGCAGGTCGGCCGTACCGGCAAAATCACGCCGCTCGCGCGCGTCGAGGCGGTCGAGCTCGCTGGCGTGACGGTGCAGAACTGCACGCTGAACAATGCGGGCGACATTGAACGGAAAAACTTGAAGCATGCGCTGGGCACGCGGGTGTTCATTCGGCGTTCGAACGACGTCATTCCCGAGATTCTGGGGAAGGCCGACGACGAACCGGGCGGCGAAATCGCGGTGCCGACCGTCTGCCCGGCGTGCGGGACGGCGCTCGAGCAGCGCGGCGCGCATCTGTTCTGCAACAATAAACAGTCGTGCCGGCCGCAGACGGTCGGGCGCATTACGCATTTCGCCTCTCGCGACGCGATGGACATCGAATCGTTCAGCAGCGCGACCGCCGAGCAGCTCTACGATGCCTGCGAGGTTCGCGATCCCGCCGATCTGTATGATCTGAACTATGATCAACTGATTGCGCTCGATCGCTTCGGCAAGCGGAAGGCCGAGAAGCTGCTCGAGGCGCTTGAGAAGTCGAAGAGCCGGGATTTGGCGGCATTCCTATATGGACTCGGCATTCCGAATACGGGGAAGGCGACGACCAAGATGCTGGCTGATCATTACGGCAATCTGGACGCCATCCTCGGCGCGAGCGCCGAGGAGCTGCAAGGCTTGCCGGATGTCGGCGGCATCGTCGCGGAGAGCATCGTGGGATTCTTCGCCGATCCCGGCGTGCGATCCAGCATCGATCGGATGCGGGCGGCAGGCGTGAAGGCAGAAGCGGAGCAGCCGGCTGTTGTTCGGACAGACAGCGTCTTCAGCGGCAAGACCGTCGTGCTGACGGGTACGCTGACCGCCATGTCACGGGACGAGGCGGCCAAGAAGCTCGAAGCGCTCGGCGCGAAAGTGTCCGGCAGCGTATCCAAGAAGACGGACTATGTCATCGCGGGCGAAGCGGCCGGCAGCAAGCTGACGAAGGCACGGGAGCTTGGCGTAGCCGTTATCGAAGACGAGGCGGAGCTGCTGAGGCTGTTGGGTGAATAATCGCGAACATGCAGTATAGGGGGCGCAGATTCCGCTCGATGCGGAGTCTGCGTTTCTTTTTTGCAAATTGGAAGAAATATCATTTGCAATCGCAGCCCCGGATGTGATAGATTAATACCTGTCGCTTCTGCGACACAGGCAATCGCAGCAAGAAACTTGTCGAATGGCAGAATATGCTGTTGACACGGGCTGCGAAAGCTGGTAAAGTAATCACTTGTCACGGCGAAAGCTGCTGTGGGAAAAGTTCTTTGAAAACTGAACAAATGGAACACGTCATGTAATACAAGTAATGAGCTTAATCAGCTCTTTCCAAGTGGCAACACTTTAATGGAGAGTTTGATCCTGGCTCAGGACGAACGCTGGCGGCGTGCCTAATACATGCAAGTCGAGCGGACCTGATGGAGTG
>JAEWJS010000091.1 GCA_023386495.1 Bacillota bacterium
TGTTTGCTGTGCGCATTTACCCTTGCTTGTACCCAAATAGCAAACGGCACAGGGCTTGCCCTGTGCCGTTCGCATTTGCATTTGTACTCCTCGGTCTTGTCAATAAGCTTAACTAAATGACATTGCCCGCGAGGGCGTACTTTTGGCGTTGTAGCCGGTTTGACTTGCAAAGTAGGGCCCGCGAGGCCCTACTTCTGTTTCCGCGCATCGATGCAGGCGGGCGGAAGGCGAAAGTAGGGCCTGTGAGGGCGTACTTTCGGCGTTGTACCCGGCTTGACTTGCAAAGTAGGGCCTGCGAGGCCCTACTTCTGCTTCCGCGCATCGATGCAGGCGGGCGGATGGCGAAAGTAGGGCCTGTGAGGGCGTACTTTCGGCGTTGTAGCCGGCTAGACTTGCAAAGTAGGGCCTGCGAGGGCGTACTTCTGCTTCCCGCGGGAGCTTACAGTCCTTTGCCGCCGATCGGCCGCAGCCGGGTCGGCTCGATCTTCGCGATCAGCGGCCGCGCCCTGCCGATCATCTCCGCGGTGCCCTCCATCTGCAGCGACGCGGCATGCGCTTCGGCGCTGCTCCACAGCTCTGTCACCCACACCGCATCGGGCTCGTCGTCCGACACATTGACGATATAGAGCTCGCAGCCCGCCAAGTCCTTCATCGCTTCCGCCGCCTCCAGCAGAATGGCCGCCATCTCGTCCCGCTTGCCGGGATGCGTCGTGATTTTGCCATACATGCTGAACTTGCCTGTCTCTGCCGCCATCTTACTCATCACCCTCACTCTTCATCGTATTCAATCGGCGAAGTGCCGCTTGATAATGTTCCGCAAGCATGCCGCTAACCTCGGCCATGCGCCGAGCAAGCGTCAACGGCTCCAACACCTCGATTGCCCTTCCGTACGGCAGCAGGAAGTAAGGCACGTAGGTCGACAACGCAGGCTCCTGCAGCTTGAACGCCGCTAGTTCCGGCTGCCGATCGATCAGCGCATGCCCGAACAGCCAATGCCCGCATAATTCGTTCAATGCCTGCTCCGGTCCGCGGATCTGCACGACCTCATGTTCCGCGCGCGAGTCAGATCCGGCCGGCAGCAATCCCTGCATCAGATACTCCTTCGCCGAGAACGAAGCCGGCCGCTCGAATCGCTGCTCCGTAGGCGCGAGCCGCTTGATCCGGTCCACGCGGAAGCTGCGGGGCTCCTCGCGATGCCGGCAATAACCGACGACGTACCAGTGACCTTTCCAGAATACGATGCCATACGGGTCCAGCATGCGCGACTCTACAGCAGGCACGCCCTTCCCCTTCGCATAACCCATCTGCACCGAGCGTCCTTCGGCAGCTGCGTCCTCGAGCACGCGAAGATGCTCCTGCAGTTCGCCGCCAGCCTTCGGGTAGATGACAGACAAGCCCTCGGCATGCCGCTCCATCCGGCTCAACTGCTCCGCATTCGTGTAACGCTTCAGCTTATCTACCGCTCGATTGAGCGAATCGGTGAACGGATAGCCGGACTCCTGCGCGAAGATCGATGCGTGGACAAGCGCCTTCTGTTCTTCCTGGTCGAACACCAGCGGCGCTTCGGACCAATGCTCCATAATCCAGTACCCGCCATGATGCCCGGCATCCGATATAATCGGCACGCCGCTGGCGCAGAGCGAATCGACGCACCGGTACACGGTACGAACATGGATCTCGAGCTCATCTGCGATCTGTTGCGCCGTCATTCGCTTACCCGACTTCAGGAGCCATAGAATCGACAGCATGTTATCCGCCTTGGACATTCACGCTCACCGTTGCCTTCCGCTATCGAATGAGTATTGCGTCCGCTTATCCGTCTCGCGAGCCGATCGGATCGCATGAACGCTTCTTCCTCCATTGTACCGATATTAGAGCAGAGGTTCCATCCCCTGCCCGATCCATGATTCATAGGTCGGGCCGTACACGTCCGGCGGCTGCAAGCCGGCTAGCCGCATCAGTATCGTCAGCTGGCCTCGGTGATGCGCCTGGTGCATGATCGTGAACCGCAGCGAGGCGCCATTCGCGTATTCCCCGCCGAACAACTGTTGGACGTCGAGCAGCTTGCCATCATCCCATTGCGTAAGCACCGCATCCAACAGCGACGAACTAACGCGGCGGTACGCGTCCGCGATGGCAGCCGCCGATTCCGGCGCGCGATCTTCGCCCGCAGGCTCGGACAGCGTCAGCCCCAGCGCCGACATGTAGTGCACCGATTGCGCCAGATGCCATGCCAACTGGCCGATCGTCCGGCGGCCTTCCATGACAGATGTCTGCAAGCTCGCATCCGACAGCCCATCCAACACCCGCTGCGTTAATGCAGCCTCTTCGCTCCATTCGGCCTTGAAATCCTCAATCGTTCGAAACACGATTCATTCCTCCTTCAATATCGATCTTACCCCCACAGTATACATAGGCTTCACTGACAACCGCGGTCAGTGAAGTTGAAAGCGCCCCTCCGGACAACAAAATCCCGGGGCCCGGCACCTATGCAGGATACCAAACCCCGGGACGTAACCCCGGCTTCCGCTTATACTAATCTAGACCATGACCTTGCACATGTCGTTCGTGAACGCCACCGGATCCTCGACAGGCAGCCCTTCGATGAGCAGCGCTTGGTTGTACAGCAGGTTCGTGTACAAGTTGAGCTTCTCCTTGTCGGATGCGTAAGCCGCCTTCAGCGATTGGAAGACGTCATGTCCGACGTTGATCTCGAGCACCTTTTCCGCCTTGACGCCTTCAGCGCCGCCCGGCATCGCCTTCAGAATTTTCTCCATCTCGATCGTCAGTTCGCCCTCGGCGGACAGGCAGACCGGATGCGACTTCAGGCGCTTCGATGCCTTGACGCTCTTGACCTTGCCGCCAAGCTGCTCCTGCATGTAGGCGAACAGCTCCTTGTTGTCGTTCTCCTCGGACTCGGACTTCTTATCCGCTTCGTCGGCCTCGATGCCCAGATCGCCGCTCGATACGGACCGGAATTCCTTCTCCTTGTACTTCATGACCATCTTGATCGCGAACTCGTCGACCTCGTCGGTGAAGTACAGGATTTCGTAGCCCTTATCCGCGACCACTTCGGCCTGCGGCAGCTTCTCGATCCGCTCGATCGAATCGCCGGCCGCGTAGTAGATGTACTTCTGATCCTCCGGCATGCGCGAGACGTACTCATCGAGGGTCACAAGCTTCTTCTCCTTGGAGGAAGTGAACATCAGAAGATCCTGCAGATCCTCCTTGTTCATGCCGTAGTCGCTGTATACGCCGTACTTGAGCTGACGACCGAACGAGCCGTAGAACTTCTCGTACTTGTCGCGCTCGTCCTTCAGCAGGCTGAGCAGCGTGCTCTTGATGCGGTTCTTGATGTTCTTCGCGATCAGCTTCAGCTGGCGATCATGCTGCAGCAGCTCGCGGGAGATGTTAAGCGACAGATCCTCGGAGTCGACCATCCCCTTCACGAAGCTGAAGTAGTCCGGCAGCAAGTCCGCGCACTTGTTCATGATCAGGACGCCGTTCGAATACAGCTCCAGTCCCTTCTCGTATTCCTTCGTATAATAGTCGAACGGCGTGTTCTCCGGAATGAACAGAATCGCGTTGTACACGACGGCGCCGTCCGCGCTGATATGGATATGCTTGATCGGCTTGTCGAAGCCGTAGCGCTTCTCCATGTAAAAGTTGTTGTAATCGTCCTCCGTCAGCTCGCTCTTGTTCTTGCGCCAGATCGGCACCATGCTGTTGACGGTCTGCTCTTCCTCGTATTCCTCGAACTCGCCCTCCGCGCCTTCCTTCGGACGCTGGCTCTTCACGTCCATCTTGATCGGGTAGCGGATGAAGTCCGAATACTTCTTAATAATCGACCTCAGGCTGTACTCTTGGAGGAATTCGTCGTAGTTGTCGTCCTCCGTGTTCGGCTTGATCGTCATCGTGATCGTCGTGCCGACAGCAGCCCGCTCCGCAGGCTCGATCGTGTAGCCGTCAGCGCCGTCGGATTCCCACTTGTAGGCTTCGCTGCTGCCGAGTGCGCGGCTAACGACCGTCACGTTGTCCGCGACCATGAACGCCGAGTAGAAGCCGACGCCGAATTGGCCGATGATGTTGTGGCCGTCCTTCAGCTCGTTCTCATTCTTGAAGGCGAGCGAGCCGCTCTTGGCGATGACCCCGAGATTGTTCTCGAGCTCTTCCCGCGTCATCCCGATCCCCGTGTCGGTAATCGTGAGCGTGCGGCTGTCTTTGTCCGCCGTTACTTTAATGAAGTAATCGTCTTGATTGAACGTCAGCGAATCGTCGCTTAACGCCTTGTAGTAGATCTTGTCGATGGCGTCGCTGGCATTGGAGATAAGCTCCCGGAGGAAAATCTCCCGCTGCGTATAGATCGAGTTGATCATCATCTCGAGCAGACGCTTCGATTCGGCTTGGAACTGCTGCTTGGTAGCTGCCATGTGCGCATTCTCCCTTCGATCTTGTGTACGTTGGTGCTTACAATCTGACAAGCAAATTAGCACTCTAATCATTAGAGTGCTAATTCTTCTACTCTGAATTTATCACAATGGGAAATTGGGTGTCAACCGGGTGGGCTAGCGATGCGCCATATCGGCCGCTGGGAGCATGAGCTCGAAGGCTTCAGGAAACAATGCTTCAGGCCTCCCCAGACATGCTGCAAGTCGATTTGGCCGAATTATAGGCAGCATCCTTTTCTTGAACGAGCTCTAATTCGGAATGGTCGAATTGGAGCAATATTTTCCCGGTGACGGGGCGATTCTCGCTGTCTAAGTCGGCATATCCGAACTAGAGCGGCTACACCTGTCATTCTCTCTCGATTAATTCGGCAAATCCGAACTAGAGCTCACGGTTCAAGCCGGAATCTAGCAACTCTTCCACCGCCTGTGTCGTCATAGGTAGAGATAGACAACTAGATTCGATTGGGAGTGGAATGCAGTTGAACCAGACCATTAAGAAATTAACGGCGTCCGCGGCGTTGCTCTCGCTGCTTGTGGGCGGCGCCGGCATCGCAGAAGCACAAACGGCACAGGCTCCGAAAACAACCATCGAACTGGACGGTTACCCGCTGGCTTTTCCGATCGAACCGGCTGTGGTGAACGGCTTCAATATGGTCCCGTTCCGGGCCATTGCCGAAGCGCTGCGGGTCGAAGTCGCATGGAACGCGAAGACGAAGACGATCACGGCGACGAAGGCGGGCACCGACAAGGCACAGCCGCATACCGTCGTGCTGCGATTAGGCGATCAGCTGGCCACGGTGAACGGAGCGCCGGTCAAGCTCCAAGCCGCACCGCTGTCGCATCACGGCCATACGCTTGTTCCGCTTGCCTTCTTCAGCTCGCAGTTCGGGGCTCTGGTTGCATGGGACGGACCGACGCGAACCGTCCGCATTCAATCTCCGGCCGAGGATCTATATACCATGGGCTACTACGCCATCTCATCCTTCGATGAGCGGGCTTATATTCCCTCCTTCGACGCCGTCGCATTCGGCTGGTCGCGCATCGATGCCGAAGGCCGCCTAACGCTGAACGGCACGACGTTCAGATGGCCGCAGAATGCCGGCCAAGTCACGCCGGAATCGATCGTACGGGATACGCGAGCCGAAGGCACCGATGCGCATCTCATGGTATTCGGCACGGACGGACAGGGGGAGCTTACCAAGCTGCTTAGCGATCCGGTTCTCAGCAAGCAGGCGATCGACGCGATTGTCGCGACCGCGGTCGATAAGGGCTTCAGCGGCATTTCGCTCGATCTTGAAGGGCTTGGGCTTACCGGAGACTATGAGCAGGCGCAAGCGTCCTACACTGCATTCGTGCGGCAACTGGACGCCACAGCAGCGCCTGCCGGGCTGACGCTGTCGATCGCCCTTCATCCGCTCAACGGCGCTTATCACGGCTATGACTACAAGGCGCTGGCCGAGCTCGCCGATGAGCTGATCATCATGGCCTATCCTTATGAGAATGAGGACGCGCCCGAGCCGATGGACCGCGTCGACGAGGCCATCCGCTTAGCACTCAAGGAAGCGCCGCGCGAGAAACTCGTGCTCGGCATCTCGTTCGGCAGCGAGGATGCGTCATCCGTGAACAGCAAGATCGGCCTTGCCAAACGATACGGCATCAAGGGCGTTGCATTCTGGCGAATCGGAATAATCGGGGAAGAAGCGATGGCCGCGATGCAGCGGACGATCAAGATGGATTAGGCAAGTGCGGACAGCGTTAGCTGTAACCTGGCGCAAGGGTTGGCATACCGTTCCAGCTTGCGTTACGCTATACTGGAACAAGTGCATATCTATTGAGAGGACGTGTATGTATCGTTATGAGCAATACGGCTAATCTCGTCGTAATCGGGTCGTACGCCGATGCAGCCGAACCCGGGCTGTATGTCGGCCGCTACGATGCCGAGCATGGACGCATCACCATCACCGAGCAGGTCGACGGCCTGCGCAACCCGACCTTCCTCGATATCGATCCCGTGCAATCGATCGTCTATACGATCGCCGAAGCCGCGAACGAAGCCGGCGACAAATGCGGCGAAGCCGCCGCGTATCGGCTGGATACCGCTGCAGGCAAGCTGTCGCTGATCAATCGTGCGATCACCGTGCCTGCGCCGACCTGCCACCTGACGCTCGACCGCACGCGGCGCAGCGTCATCGTCGCCAGCTATCACGGCGGCATGATCGGCCTGTCCCCCGTCCAGGAGGACGGCGGCATCGGGGCGCTCGCGGAGCTGCATCAGCATGAAGGCGCCAGCGTGCTGCCTGTGCAGGACAGGCCGCGCGCCCATTCCGTCACGCTGGATGCCGCGAACCGGTATGCCGTCGCTTGCGACCTGGGACTAGACCGGCTGATCGTCTACGCGCTCGACGCCGACGCACGCCGGTTGACGCGGCATAGCGAGACGGCGATCGCGCCGGGCTCGGGTCCGCGGCACTTCGCGTTCCATCCGTCGCAGCCGTTCGGCTACGTCATCAATGAGCTGAACTCGACGATCACCGCGCTTCGCTATGACGCGGCGCAAGGCGTGCTGACGGAGATCCAGACCGTGTCGACGCTGCCTGAGGGCTATGCGGGAGAGAGCGCCACCGCTGACATTCACTTGTCGCCGGACGGCCGATTCCTGTACGGCTCGAACCGCGGCCACGACAGCTTGGCCGTGTATGCGGTTGGTGAGGACGGGCTGCTCACGCTAGTCGAGCACGCGCCGACGCTAGGCGGTCATCCGCGGAATTTTGGAATCGCGCCGGACGGACGGTTCGTGCTCGTCGCGAACCGTGACGGCAACCATGTCGTCACGTTCCGCCGCGATGCCGAGACCGGCAAGCTGACGCCGACCGGCGACGAGCTGCACGTGTCCAAGCCGGTATGCGTGAAGTTCCTCGCGTAGCGGCGCGATCGATCGATCGGTCGGTCGCAACCAACAAAAGGTACAGCCCACTCCAGATGCTGGAGCTGGCTGTACCTTTTTCCGTGAGGACGATCTTACATGGCCTGCCCGGCAGTCGTCGTGATCATCCATCGCACGCCGTACTTGTCTTCGAGCTGGCCGAACAGGGACCCCCAGAAGGCCGGTGCGAGCGGGACGATTACGCTGCCGCCTGCCGATAGCTGCTCGAATGCGTCGCGTGCCTCGGCCTCCGCTTCGAACTCGAGACTGAGGTTAATGGCGTTCCCGCGAACGGTCGGTTCGAACACGGCATCGGACATCAGGAATTGAACGCCAGCCGCGGTGAGGCTAAGATTCACGACCTTATCCATCAGCTCTTCCTTGGACCCTGGGAGCTGGCCGTGCGTCATGACCGAATGAATCTCTCCTCCGAGCGCTTGAACATAGAACGCCGCCTGCGCTTTCGCATCCTCCGACATGATATACGTTGTGTGTTTGGCCATTTTAACAACATCCTCTCTTCTAATGAATGCGGCTGATTATCGTCAGCCTCTATACAGACGACGAACGGAAGACGGCACAATCGACACACGCCCGAAAAAAAATTTCACGCATCCCCAAAACGACGAAAAGCTGCCCAATGGGCAGCTCTTCGTTATGCGGATCACGCCGTATGAAAGCGGCGGCTATACGATTCGATCGCGGTGTACGGCACCTTGCAGAGCATCATCTCATTCACGGGAGACAACGTCGCTCCGGGCAGCGCGCCCAGCTTGGCGAACAACCGCCGCAGCGATGCGTCGGCTGCCGGAATCCAGAACTGCAGCGTGTCTACTTCCGGATTGTCCTTCCGGATCAGGTTGACAAGCTCGCGCATGCTCTGCGCGAACAGCCTCGTGCGCCGGTAATCCTCTCGAATGAAGGCGACCTCCACCTGACAGACGTGCCGATCCTGATGATCGTTAGCCCCTGTCCCATAGACGTAGCCTGCCGCGCCGATTACCTCATAAGATTCCTCGGAGAAGACGAGCATCGCCTTCCCGAGGAATAGCGGACTCGCGACGAAGCTCAACTTCATCCCGAACTTATAAGGCAGATTCAGCTCGCTGTCATGCTCGAGCAGGAAGCGCATATAAGCCTCATGGTCCATCTCTAGTTCGCAAGGTCGGAATAGGAAGTACATTACTTCACGACCACTTGAGCTCGCAGGTTATCGTTCGCAATGACGATTCTGCCGAAGCCGCTGCCCTTCTTGATGTCCTTAATGTCTGGTTTCGCTGGATACATCCTGTCTACCTCCCCCCACTGGAAAAATAGAGTATTTCTGTCTATCACTATACATGATAGAACTTTGTAAGAAAAGCATTTATTTCGTCGATCCGTGCGCTGAAAACCATTTCTTCCCCGCTTGATCCCATTCTCATATGGGAGAATGTGGAGAATTTTGAATACAAGTTGCAGACATACTTATTCTCCGCCAGCGCGGCGAACCGTATCTCCCGCACTTCGGGATGGCTGGCAAGGATACTCTGGAACGTATACTTCAACCCTGTCAGGAACAGTCTCGAGCCCCGACGCTCAGGGTGAACGATGGCGACGTCAATGAACGCCACCTCCTGATCGACATGTTCCCGCTCGGGTGTACCCAAGTAATACGCGCACATGGCGATTATGCGACCGTCGGTATCCGTCACTTGAATGAAATGACCGTCTGTGATGTACGAATACAGCATCATGACCGCATCCATCGTCGAGAAGGAGGGGTGCAGGCTTCTTTTGTTCGCGAGCAAGAACAGGCTTACCTTGGCATAGTCTTCGTCGCTTGTGCAGCGTGAGCATAGCATCGTCTTGGCACTCCTCCCGATAGTCATCCTACATCCGTCCTAGCAGCGTGCGCTCCAGCGCTTGCAGCAACTGCGGATGCTGGGTCGTCAGTTGGTGGAAGGCTTCGCGCCTCACCGACAGCAGCACCGACGGTCCGACTGCGCGCACCGTTGCGGTACGCGGAATGTCACGCAGCAGGGCGATCTCGCCAAAATGGTCCCCATCCTGCAACACAGCGACGCGCTTATCCCCATCTTCCATCTGTTTCAATACATCGAACTTGCCGCGCACGATGATATAGAACTTGTGGCCCTCTTCGCCTTCGCGCACGATGGCATCGCCCGCTTGGCAGGTCTCGGTTGCGAACAGCCCGGCGATCTCGCGCAGAACAGACGATTCGAGCCCTTCGAAGAACGGGAACTTGGCCAGCCGTTCCACATCGACCGAGGCATGCAGCCCGTCGTTGGAGAGATGGAAGCCGTGCTGCTTCTGCCAGAGGTCCGCGTAGAGACCGCTAAGCTGCAGCAGCTCCTCATGCGTTCCCGACTCCGCGATGCGGCCGTCTTGGAATACGTAGATGCGGTCGGCTCGAACGACCGAAGCGAGCCGGTGCGTGACGGAGACGATCGTGTGTCCGCGGCGGTACTGTTCGATTGCCGCGTTAATCTCCGCCTCCGTTGCCGGGTCTAGCGCGGATGTTACCTCGTCCAGCAGGAGCAGCTGCGGCTCCCGCAGCAATGCCCTCGCAATCGCGATCCGCTGCCGCTCGCCGCCGGACAGCGAGCCGCCCTCGTGATGAATCCACGTATCGTAGCCATACGGCCAGGCGGCGATCACGTCGTGAATGCGCGCCGTTCGGGCGGCTTCGATCATATCCGCCTCCGTCTTACCTTCATGATCGAGCATCAGGTTGTCTCGGATCGTCGCATTGAACAGGAACGTATCCTGCGTCACGAGCGTCGAAAGCCTGCGAAGCGAGAATTCGCTGGCTTCCCGCAAGTCGATGCCGTCAATGGCGACGGTGCCGCGATGCGGGTCATAGAAGCGCGACAGCAGCTGAAGCGCCGTGCTTTTGCCCGAGCCGCTCGGCCCGACGAAGGCGACATAGCTGCCGGCCACGATGCCGAGATCGACATCGCGCAGTTGCAGGGATGATTCGTCGCCCTCGGCATAACCGAACGTCACGCCGCTCATCCGCAGCTCGCCGAAGGATGCCGGCAGCTCGCGCGGAGATTCGGCTTCAGGCGTCCCGGGTTCCTGCGCGAAGATTTCGCCGATCCGCCGGAAGCTGGTGCTCGATTCGATCAGGCTCGGAATCAAGTAAGCCAGGTTCGACCCCGACTGACCGACGGACATGAACAGCGTGAAGAAGGCCATGAAGTCGCCTACCGACATCTGATCTTGGAAGATGAGATAGCCGCCGAAGCCGATCATGACGCCGTTCAGGACGAGCAGCACGGTAAGCGGCACCCGCTCCATGAGCGAATTGGCCAAATGGAGCCGGAAGCCCGTCGCGAACAGATGGCCGATCTGCCGCTCGGCGCGCTCCCGGAATCTGCCCGTCAGATGCAAGCCGCGAATCGTACGATGACCCTTGATCATCTCATCGATCGTATTGGACAGCTGCTCTTGCGCTTCCTTGTCCTGTTCGTTCGCAACCTCCGTGCGGCGCTGCAGCAGCTTAGGCCCCAAGAACATCAGCGCAGAGCCCGCGATCATCGCAAGCGTCAGCTTCCATTCGATGGCCAGCAGCATGCTGAGCCCGAGCAGCACGCTGAGCAGCTCGCGGAGCGTGAAGGGACACGAGCTGCGAATGACGCGCTCGATCGAAGCCATGTCGGACACGAAGCGCGTGACGAGATCGCCGACGCGATAGCGCTGGTAGAACGGCAGCGCTTGCTTTTGCAGATGCGCGAACAGCTCCGTGCGCAGCTTCTGCGTGAGCTTCCCGCTCAGCCTGCCGAGCGCGTAGTCGCCGCCGGCATTCGCTGCGATGCTGAGCACGCCGCCGGCGATAAGGATGCCGAGGATCAGCGCGAACGCTCCCGCGTCCTTCGGCCCGAACGCCTCGTCCATCAAGTACTTGAGGCTTAACGGAGCGGCAACCGCATAGGCGACCTCTATTAGAACACCAAGCGCGAACAAACCGGTCAGCAGCTTATGTCTCGCGAAGTGTCGCAGAACCAATCGAATAAAGTTCATCTGAGATGCACCGCCTTCTAGTACAACTAGATTACCGCAGATGTAATTAGCTGGCAATGCAAGATTCTCCAGATTTCGACATAGGGTCTGCGATCTCACTGGGGGAGCATGCAGGCTAGAAAAGAATAACCGTCGGGGATGCCCTCCCTGACGGTCCTGATCGGTAGTGCGGTTCCCCCACTTCATCGCTAGTAGATGCGTGTGCTGCGGCAGTAGTTCGGTTTGGCCAACTTAGAGAGGTTGGTCTTGACCGGTACGTTACTGTAGTGCGGATTCGTCGACTTATATTGGGTGAATCTGAGCCGGAGACCCGACATTGCCTCTCGAGTTCGATGAATCCGAACTACGGAGGGGAATGCAATCTGTTCCCTGCACGCAATTCGACGAATCCGAACTGCAGCAGACTCCACCACCTTGATCGCCTCCTCGCGATATCGGCGGACGTTTTTTTCATACAGTAGAGATTGTCTCTTACCGTTCCGACCGCTCGATACACACTATTGTAATGCTTGGCACTGCGGCTTCACTGCTATTCGGCTATCGCCCTCGCTCAACCTCAGGCAGAATCTCCTCCGTCAGCAGTTCGATGAACCGCTCCGGCTCTTCGTACTGCGGGGCATGCGCCGAGTTGTCGAACAGGTACAGCTTCTTCAGCGGCGCCTTCAGCTTAGCGAAGTACGCTTCCGCAAGCGCTGGATTCGCCTGCAGATCATGCTGGCCAGCAATCATGTAGACCGGGACGTCAACTTCGGCGGACTCCTCGTCCAGCTTCACGGCCCGGACCTGGTCCAGCATCGCGTCCAAGCTGAAGCGCGCACCCTTGTCCATGTTCACAATATCCGTCCAGCCCAGTTCGGTCGCCTTCAATAGCGTCAGAAGCGAATTCGGCATCGGGGAATGGACGCTCCCGCCAGCTTCCTGTACGAGCAGCATGAATGGCTCCATCTGCTCCAGCGTCCGGTAAGGCGGCCGACCGAGCTCTGCCAGCTTATCGAGCCGTTCTTCATCCTGATCCTGCTCAGCCTGTTCGACGAGATGAGCGTAGCCCAGCGCTTCGTTCTGCTCGAAGTTCACGACCTGACTGACAGCGATATAGGCTGCGTAATGCTCCGGCTGCTGTTGGATTGCCTTGATCCCGGGCACGGTTCCCCAAGAATAGCCCATGAGATAGATCGAATCTTGCTCGAAGCGCTCCTTAAGCTTCGCCGCCAATTCATTCGTGTCTTGTACGAACTGCTCGACGTTCATCGACGCTGCATCCAGATTGCCATCGTACGATTTGCCAGCGCCGCGCTGATCCCAAGTGACGACGACATAATGCTCCTCCAGCTCGCGATGCAGCCGGTTGAATACCATCTCCGAGCTTCCGGGACCTCCGTGCAGCCTTAACAGTACCGGATTGCTCCGATCCCGCCCTCGAATCAGCAGCTGCTGTTCCACGCCGCCGATCGTCATCGTCGCCAGCTCCGCGATGCTATTCTCGCCTCCAATTGACGGCGTGTATACTGGCCATAGCAGCCTTGCCGCCAGCAAAGCAACGAGCAGCAGCAGTGCCGCACCGGTCCAACGCACGATTCTCCATACGCTACGCATGCTGGATCAGCTCCTCTCCGACTGCCCGGCGGCGCTTGCTGACCCATCCCGTGACGAGGACCGCGAGCAGCAAGACCGGCGTGAAGATCAGACTGGATTCCAAGCCATGCGAAGCACCGTTCCATACATTCAAGCTGTCATATTCGATGCGGAACAGCGAATCCACTTCCTTGCCGCCATTCACGAAGCCAAATACGGTAGATTGCAGCACATTCAACGCGACATGCAGTCCAATCGGCATCCAGAGGCTGCCGGCAGCCAGTCGTGAACGCGCCATCAGAATGGCCATCAACATGATGTTCACCATCTCGATCGCGATATGCTCCATCGGGCGGCTCATTGCGTTCGGGTTAATCAGGTGAATGGCCGTGAACATCGCGGAGCTGACCCATACCGCGGTCCTCGCGCTGAATGCTTGCTGGTATAGGCCGAACAGGTAGCCTCGGAATAACCATTCCTCGCCCATTGCGACAGCCAGGAAGAGCAGGGTCTGCACAGCAATCGCTTGCCATGTCCAATCATTCAACCTGACGTCGATCGTATTCGTGAGCAGCATGACGAGCGCGCCAAGTCCAATGATCATTGCTCCGCTTACTACGCCGACGAACCCTTGTCCGGCTCCCCGAGCGTCTCGCCAGCCGATCGACAGTTCCCTCTTGCGCTCGAACCAGACCACCATCAACCAAGCTGACAAGCCTAATCCGACCGGTGTTGCAAAGTTTCCTTTCCCCTCCCACTCCGGTAATAACTGTAACAGCATGCTGCACGCGATAACGCCTGCATACAAGAGTACGATACTGAGCAATGTTTTCGCCGTGACGGCGGCTACCTTCCTTCCTATACCTGTTCCCATGTTCATTGAACGCTCACTCCTCTATGTGTTGTTGTTCCTGTACATAGAGTACCAAGCCATAGTCACACTGGAGCAGTAGCGGAAGTCATAGGAAAGTCACATGATAGGTACTGCTTATAGTAATTCCTCGCGCTGCGCCTTGCGGACGGCTTCCGTGCGGTTCGCGACGTCCAGCTTCGCGTACAGGCCAGAGATATAATTCTTCACCGTTCCCATCGAGAGGAACAGCTTGTCCGCGATGCTCTGGTTAGACAGACCGTCAGCCAGGCAGCGAAGCACCTCGGCTTCTCGCTTGCTGAGCGCATACTTGTCTTCCTGTGGCCCGCTGCCTCCGCTGGCACGGCGCACATGTTCAGCGAACAACGCCTTGGCGATATCCTGCGTGATCAGCGTTCCGCCCCGTGCGACGACGCGAATCCCCGCCACGAGATCCTTCGTGTCGATCGCCTTCAGCAGGTATCCCTCCGCACCGGACTGCAGCGCCTCTATCACGTAATCCATCTCCTGGAACGTCGTTAAGACGATAATTTTCACGTTCGGATGATCCTGCTTGATTCGCTTCGTCGCTTCGATGCCATTCATGACAGGCATGTTGATATCCATCAGGATCACGTCCGGCTCCCGCTCCGCGCAGAGCTTGACCGCTTGCTCGCCATGCTCGGCCAGCCCGATGACCTCCAGATCCTCCTCAATCGACAGCACGATCTGCAGACTCGAGCGAATCAGCTCCTGATCTTCCGTAATAAGCAGTCTAATCTTATCCATCTGTCATACCCCCATCGGAATCTCGCAGATTACCGTCGTGCCCGTGCCAGCTTGCGCAGCAATCCGGAATGATCCGCGCAGCGCCTCGATTCGCTCCCGCATCCCTTCGATGCCGAAGCCATCCTCCAGCTTCGATGCGCCTCGGCCGTTATCCTGAATTCGGAGCAGCAATCGCCCCTCCCCTTGCCGAAGCCAGACTCGTACCTCCGTCGCCTCGCCGTGGCGGGTCGCGTTCGTCAACGATTCCTGCATGCAGCGAAGCAGCGACAGCTTCAACGCGTCGGCGATGTAGCCATCTGCGGCTCCCTCTGTCTCGAACGAGACGACTGTACGGGTCTGCGCCGCGTAGCTGTCCGCCGTCTGTCGCAGCAGCTCGTCGAGCGGCAGCTTAAGCTCATTCAAGGCCATATTGTGCACCGTCTGCCGGAATTGATCGAGATGCCCTCGACTGAAGCCAATCAGTTGCTGCAGCCGATCCTTCGCCATCTGGGAATCTCGGTCAATAAGCGTATGAACAGCCTCCATCGCCACGATGGAAGCCGTCAACGAGTGGCCTACCGTATCATGCAGCTCCCGGGACATGCGATTGCGCTCTTCCAGCAAGGTCGACCTCTCGACCTGTTGAATCGCGTGCTTCAACGCACGGTTCTTATCCTCGATGGTCTCCAGCATGCCGGAGAGCTGCTCCTTCTGTCGCAGGAAGACGCCGAAGCCGAAGCCGAAGGCAGCGAACAAGCCCATATTGAGCACGACATTGACCACCGTCTCCGTGTCTAGTCCACCTGTCAGCCCCCATAGGATCGGCAACAGTCCCATGCAGATCGGCACGATCGCATACAACATCCTGAGCGAGGACAGAAAGCAGATGACGAAGAGCGGTATGTAGAACGCGCTGGTCGCCTGCGGAATTGTCGTTGTCAGGTAGACAGCATAGCCGCCGCTCAAGAAGATCTCGGCCGCAATGAAGCCGATCGGCCGAATATGTCCCGGTAAGTAGAGGAGCTGCGGCACCGCGAAAGAAATAATCGCGAAGGCCAGCGTATAGCCGTAATTCAACTCCATGTCCTGCTCCAGGAATACGGTCAATCCGACGATGAAGCTGAAGGTTCTTAGACCGATCATGAACCAATCCGTCCAGCCCCAAGAACGTCTAACCTGCCTATCCATCGCAGTCGCCCCCATGCACATTCGAAGTCTATTACTTCCAACATACCATGTCGAATGGAAGCAGGTCTAGCATCATCATCGATGCTAGGATTCGAGGTACATACACCTGAGACACGTCGACCTAGGCATGAAAAAAACCTTGGGGATTGCGGCCCCCAAGGCCATCATCGTATTACTCCTCTTCCTCCTCCATTGGAGGCCCCACAACTTTATCCGTCGTAAGAAGAATACGCTCAATGACTCCTTCTTCGTCGACATAGACATCAATCCAGTAATACGGCAGCATCGCGGAACCATTCGGATCCCACGGAGACGATGGAATGATACGGTCACCGTCCACGTAGAGCATGAATGTATACTGCTGCATGAACGGTCCGCTGCCCGATTCCGCCTTGAATCCGAAGGCCCGCTCGAGGTCAACCAGCTTATCGCCGGGTCCGATGTTTCCGATCTTGGTCACATAGTCAGTCCCATTGTCCGGAACATCTAACCAGACGACCTCTTCATCACGCACAGCAGCCGACAATCCCCTGCCGAAGGTATAGATGGACATATCATCGAAAGAGTCCGTATCGATCGTCGTTGGTCGGCCCAGCAGCGTTACCAAGTCTTCCTCGAGCATTCCCACGTGGATCGCTTGGCTTGATTCTTTGTGAACGAGCGTTATGTAATCCTGTGCTGTTCCAGCCTCGCTCATCGCTGGAGTTGTCACCTTCACTTCCGATTGTGCCTTGCTGTTGATAATGCCGCCTGCCGCCGACCGATGAAGATCGGATAATCGTACGAGTACCGTGGCGGCTTGCGCTTTGGTCACAGGGTCGGCAGGATAGAACCTGCCGTCCGCAGCAGTTAGAAGTCCTGTACCCAACACGGCCGCAATCGATTGCTTGTCCTGCATCTGGTCCACATCTACCAACGTGTCAAGGTCAACGTTATCCACCTGCTTCGACAGCTTGTCAGGATCAATCATCGCTGCAAGCATGCCCGCCCACTGCTCGCGCGTCATTGTTTCTCCGCTTACCAACACATCATCAGAATCAGGAGCAGGCGCACCTTCCGCATACCACCCGTGGAACGCCGCATACTCCGCTGCCTCCATCATTTTACGGCTAGGTCCCCAGAATTGCTCTTCTTCTCTTAAGCCTTCCTCACTGGTCAAGGTGTTGTCTCCATATAAAGCTCGATACACGTATAACTGCCACAGGGCCGCGGTAACCTCCGTATTGGGGTGGATTTCATCCTCCTCAGTCATGAACATGACTTCGTGCTTCGCCATCGCTTGGAGAGCTTCTTCCGCCCAATGCCCTTCACTATCACTTGGTATCCCATCTCCGGACGTATCCGATTCCTGCTGAGCGTATTCCCGGTCAAGGCTGGAACGTTCGTAACGAACGACTGTGCCGCTCCGATCCACCTGAACGTATATCGTCTCCTGTGGCGAACTGGCATCATGGTGCACAATGGTATAGGCGCGCTCATGCCGGACCGCACCGAATAGCGGTACAGACTTGTGCGTTGAATAAGCGTATTCCTCTAATTGTCCAGGTAAAATAGTCGTGTCTACCGCGTGGATCGTTGATCGTGCGATTGCAGTCACTTCGTCCTCCGCTAGCATGGACGTCGCATTCGCATACCCCCGAAGGGCATCATAGCTGTCCGGATATTCATACAACATGACTCTCCCGGTCTGGGCATCCATCTCCGTGGTGATCATGATCGGCTCGCCGTCGACTATAATCCCCCACAAGTATCCCCATACTCCATGCTCCTCTGGCTCTTCCTTGAGAAAAGGCTTAGCATCCTGCAGAATCGGGAATAATTCACGCAGATGATGCTCGGCTAGATCTTTTGTGTACTTGTAAAGTTGTGCAGGCTGTGCAGCCAGGCCGGTTAGGCATGCAAGCATAATGATGCAGACTAGGATTGCTTTTGTTCGACGTCTCGACAAAGAATTAACCTCCTGTATTTACAACATATGTAACCTTTAGACATATATTAGTATCGAACTCCCTAGCCGTACATAGTTCAAGCGTCGTGATTGTCAGGGCTGTCTCTGTCGATTCTAGTAGATACTCGGCGAAAAGAAAAAGACCCTGAGGCAATCCCTCAAGGTCACTCGAACCTAATCTTTATACTCTCATTTCGCAAAAAACTCAGGAAAACTCGGTGATTTTTTCCTCCAATTGCACTATCGTTCAGTTTATTCGGCACTGAGTGGGAGTAAAGAAAGACCTTGAGGATTGCCGCCCCCAAGGTCTTTCAGTCATTATTTTTTTATATCACCATTACCATTTAGCGGTAGAATTATTGGTTTATACAAGAGCGCTTCATTTATTACTTCTTCGGCAGTCAATTCCTTTTTACTCCAAAATATTAAATTACTCACTTCAGGGTGGGGGACATTTTCTTTAAGAAGGTTTATCATTTCATTGACTTCTTCTTCTGACCCCTCTGCGTTCATTATCTTCTTAACTAATTCTACAAGTTCTTCCCTCTTTAGCATCGTACAAACCTCTATTCTTAAGTAAACTACCATTATTTAATATCTCAAGTACAAAGACTCATTCAAACTCTTCAAGTATTTCAAGCAGAAAATCACCAAAACTTTGTGCCACTACTCTAAAATCCTGATGCTCTATACCAATCCCCGGAGCGTATGAAACCACAGAAGGTTCTTTCTCTTTACTTCCACTAAAATCAAGACAATACAATTCGTCACTACCCGTATCATAAATAATAAATAGGTTCTCGGGTAATTTGTACGTCTTCCTCTCTGCAAGAGTATACCATACTGCATTTGGTACCGAAGAATTTTCGAATTCACCATTAGTGATACCAAATATCTCATATGAACCTATATTTCCGGTCCCGAATCTCAGCAAAAAATCTCGATACGCACCTCGTAACTTAAGATTGAGTACATTTTCAGCCGAAATTATCATTGATTCTGGACGCGGTCCGAGAAAATCACATAGATCGATTTTCTCACTAATCAATATTAGTGCTTTCTCGTAGCTGTCACTGTTCATCCTTAAGTCTCCCTATTATTCAAAGTCTTTTGTTCTATGCATCCAGTATTCTCTCTTCCAATTATCGAACTGTTTAGTATCCCGATCCCCATATACCCAGATCATTTACAAAATAGGTATGGAAGTATCTATTTCTTCGGCTAATACCCAGCCTTTTCCTTCTACCCAGAATGGATGTTTATCCGACGTTTCGATAATCTCGTTATCTATTGTGAGGCAGATTGCACATTAGGGGGATATCATACAGGAATGATG
>JAEWJS010000093.1 GCA_023386495.1 Bacillota bacterium
ATATTTCGGAAATTATTGGGGGCGGCATGGGTACGTCTGACGCTGTCGGTATTGATTGCTGCCAGCGGCGTTGTCTCGGTGTCCCAGTCGACCCGGATCCAGTCAGCGCCTGCCATCATCTACGTAACGGTAACAGGAAGCGGAAATGTGGAAGGATCATCCTGGGACAACGCCTATCCGGGAACCAAGCTGCAGGACGCCATCGATGGGGCGGCTCCGGGCACGCAGATCTGGGTAGCGGCGGGGACCTATTATCCTACCAAGGTAGTTGGCGGTACCGGGGATTATTACCGGGTCTTCCAAATGAAGAATGGTGTCGAGATCTACGGCGGTTTCCCGGCTAATCCGACGAATGACACAGAGTTGGAAGACCGGGATTGGGAATCCAATTCCACGATCTTGAGCGCGGATTTGGGTGTGCCTGGCGAGGTTAGCGACAACGCCAGACGTGTATTCTACCATCCAGCGGATCTGGCGCTCGATGCTACTGCAGTTATCGATGGTTTTACGATCACAGGTGCCAATGCAAATGACTCGGGCGGAGGAATGTTTACGGTAACCGGCAGCCCGACGTTGCGTAATTTGATAGTTAGTAACAACTACTCGTCAGGTTTAGGTGGCGGGATGGCCTTTATTGACGGGAGTAAGCCACACTTGGAACAAGTTTCGTTCATAGATAATACAGCCGAATCGGCAGGCGGCGGATTATTACTTATGAACGGAAGTGATGCTACGCTGTCCCATGTCATCTTGGAAGAGAATACCGCAGGACAACAAGGCGGTGGGATTAGCGCCAGTTACAGTAATATGGTTCTTCAACATGTGACGCTTCAGGACAATACGACGTCCGGTCAGGGCGGCGGAGGAGTTTTCTTTACCGGTGGGAGCGCGATTATAGAAGACACTGTAATTAATCGCAATATCGCCTTAGGTGCTACCTCGCTCGGAGGCGGTGTGGGCACTTTTGGAACCACGTTGACGATGTCAAGAACGACCGTGGAAGGTAATTCGGGCGGTAGCGGCGGCGGATTGATGCTTAACGGTCCATCAACCTTACAAGACGTTGATGTAATCGGCAATACAGCTATAAGAGGCGGCGGCATCGGTGTCAACGGTAACGTGAAGATGTCGAACGTGACCGTTGTGGGTAATCAGGCGAATTTAGGGGGCGGTGTGCTCATTTTAGCGGCACCGACGCCTACGCTTATGACGAATGTGACGTTCTCTGGGAACAGGGCGATCGATATGGGCGGAGGATTGGGTGTGTTTAACGGCAGCGCGATCCTGACGAACGTGACGATCAGCGGGAACGCCACTGGAACTAGCGGCGGAGGGCTGTACACACAGGGGAATGGTCAAGCTTCTGTTCGCAATAGCATTATCTGGGGCAACAGCGCAGGCACACCGGATGCGGCCAATGTGTTCGGCGACAGCTCGAAGCTGACTTATGCGCATAGTGTCATCGAAGACTCCGGTGGCAGCGGCGAGGATTGGAAAACGTCATTCGGAACGGACGTTGGCGGCAATCTTGACGTCGACCCACAGTTTGTGGACCCGGTACCGGCCAGCGGAGCGCCTGCGGCAGGGGGGGGTTACCGGCTGACGGATACGTCGTGGGCAGTTGATGCGGGAGACGACGGCTTATATGAGAGCGTAGCAACGCCGGATTTATCCGCAATCACGACGGATGTGGCCGGCGAACCGCGCAAGCGTTACGATGCCGTCGATATGGGGGCGTACGAATTGCTGGACGAGGTCGATCCGGCGATTACCGCACGGTTGCCGGCCAATGGTGAGACAGACGTGGCGGTGAACAGCACGTTGGAGATGCAGTTCCGCGAGCCTGTGCGCGCAGTTGCGGGCAAGACCCTTAAGGTGTGGCAATCCGATGCCACGTTGGCGGCAACGATCCCGGTTGAGGATACCGAGTTGGTTCAAGTGAACCGCTCCGTAGCTAAGGTCAAGCTGCCAATCAGTCTCCAATCGGGCATCTCGTATTATGTAACGATAGACAAGGGAGCTTTCGTCGACAGAGCGGGGAATGAGATCGCGGAAATTGCGGATGATTCGGAGTGGGCTTTCACGACCGTAGTTCCGGATGTCACTATTCCTGAGGCCCCGAATGTGAGTGCCGACGATACGAACAATACGATAATCGGTCTGGACACGACGATGGAGTATGCGGTAGACAACGAAGCATATATTCGGTATGACGGAACCAACGCGCCGCAGCTCGACGGCGAGCATACGGTTCAAGTGCGAGTGGCTGCCAGCGGTTCCGTACCGGCTGGGCTGGCCGCCACGCTGATTTTCACGACGAACGCTGTTGTTCCCGTTCCGGCTGGCGGTTTGACGGTAACGGCATCCGATCCCGACGGCGCCGCCAACGATGGAAGAACGAAGATCACGGTAACGCCAAGCGTTGAGGGTGGGCATCAGCTTGTCTATTTCAACTTCGGCAGCGATGCCGTAGCGGTGCCTAACGTCGGCGACACGCTCAGCGGTTACCTGAACCTGCCGGACAACGGCATAATCCCGGCAGCGAACGGCGACAAGCTGGGCGTCGCGGAAGTTGATGCGCATGACAAGGTCGTACGATTCGGTCAGACGGCTGCAACCGTAATCGCCGAACCGTCTAGCCCCCCGGTCGTGACCGATACACCGACAGGATCGAGCGAAGAAGCTGTGAACGTGTTGGTGAACGGTAAGGTTGAAAATGCAGGGAAGGCCATAACGACGGAAACGGGCGGCATCAAGACGACGAAGATCATCGTCGATCCGGTCAAGCTGCAGGCGAAGCTGGATGCGGAGGGAGCCAATCCAGTCGTCACCATTCCCGTCACATCCAATTCGAACGTTATTGTCGGTGAACTGAACGGTCGGATGGTTAAGAATATGGAGGCGCAATCTGCTACACTAGTATTACAGACGGCTAAGGCTGCGTACACGTTGCCGGCCCGCGAGATTGCCATTGATGAAGTGGCGCGTCAATTGGGCAGCAATGTGCAACTGGAAGACATCCAACTCCAAATTACGGTTGCGAGTACGTCGGCAGCCATGGCACAGGTTGTCGAGAGCGCGGCTGAGCAAGGTGAGTTCTCCGTCGTCGTACCTGCGCTTGATTTCACGGTCACAGGTACTTACGGCGGGAAGACGGTCGACATCACGACGTTTAACGCCTACGTCGAACGCATGATGCTTTTGCCGCAAGGCGCTGACCCTAACAAAGTCACGACAGGCATCGTCGTGGAGCCGGACGGAACGGTGCGGCACGTACCGACCAAGATCATGCTCGTGGACGGCCAATATTATGCGACCATCAATAGCTTGACGAACAGCACGTACGCGGTCGTCTGGCATCCGCTTGAATTCCAGGATGTCGCGAACCACTGGGCGCAAGCGGCGGTCAATGACATGGGATCCCGGATGGTCATCGACGGTACAGGCGAAGGGCAGTTCAGTCCTGATCGTGCCATTACCAGAGCCGAGTTCGCAGCCATTCTGGTGCGCGGATTAGGGCTGAAGCTGGATAATAGCCCAACGGCGTTCTCCGACGTGGAGGTGGCGGACTGGTTCAACAGCTCGATCAACACCGCACATGCATACGGACTGATTAACGGATATGAAGACGGAACGTTCCGTCCGAACGGGGAGATTACCCGAGAAGAGGCGATGACGATGCTCTCGAGAGCGCTGTCGATCATCGGCCTTGGAGCGGAGACCCCTGTTCATGCGATCGATCTTACGCTTCAACCTTATCGGGATGCGTCGAGCGTCTCCGATTGGGCGAGAAGCAGCGTGGCCATCAATGTGGAGGCTGGTCTAGTAACGGGACGCAGTACCGCCGAGCTCGCCCCGTTAGCGTCTGTTACAAGGGCGGAGACGGCAACGATTATCCGAAGGCTGCTGCAAGCATCCGACTTCATCAACTAACTCCATATCGGTGAAACAGCGCGAAAGCGGGAGGACTAGTTCCTCCCGCTTTCGCTATTTGCCTATCAACTACGCTAACAACTCTGCGATCTCTTCTTCGTGCTTGTCGAGCATGATCTGTTCTACAGGGATACCGTTCTCACGCAGGGCTGCGATATTGTGGGCAAGGAATTCATCGCTTCCTACGATGTAGAATAGCCCTTCCTTGTCAGCGGCGAGCTTCTGCACTTCTTCATAGTAGGAGTTGCGGTTATCCACGAACTGCGCTGTAAAGTTTTTGTCGGCTGCGGTTGTCACGATATCGGGGAACAGGTACTGCCGCGATGATTCAATGTTCAAGGAATGCATATGCGGAATGCCATCGGGACGATTGAAGTAATCAAGCACGATCGACCGGAACGTCGCAAGCCCGACACCGGAGGACAAGAGGTACACTTTTCTCCCGACACGCTTGAGCGGTAAGTTGGTGTACGTCTTGAAGAGGGCTACTTCATCGCCGATGTTGAGCTGTCGGAGAATGGATTTGAATTCGGAGCATTGCTCCTTAATGCGGGTCGTGATGCCAATCGCATCTTCAGACGGCACCGTGGAGATCGACATATGGCGCACGAGGCTGCGATTCGGCTTGCTCTCGGCATTGAAGCCTTGCATGGCGAAGTGCGTATGAGCGCCCTCATCCCAAGTGAAGCCTTCCGGACGTTCGAGAAGGTAGGTCTTGATTTCCGGTGTTTCCTCAATAATCTGTTTGATCTTCAACCAATAAATTTGCACAATATACCGCCTCTTTTCTCACGATAGTAAGATTAACAGTCTGGAGCCTCCAGTTGCATGCCGCGATTAATAGACCGCAATCGGACCATGCGGACCTTCGATGATATCGATTCTGGTCTCGAAGATGTCCGTTAAGAGGTCAGGCTGCATAATATCCTGCACGGTTCCGAATGCGGCGATCTGTCCGCCCTTCATCGCGCAGATTCGGTCGGAGTACTTGGCCGCAAAGTTGATGTCATGCAGGACCGTTACGATCGTTCTGCCGAACTCATTCGCCGCTGCCTTCAGATGCTCCATCATCTGTACGGCACGAGCGATATCCAGATTGTTGAGAGGCTCGTCTAGCAGCACGTACTCGGTTTCTTGGCATAGCACCATCGCGACGTAAGCGCGCTGTCGCTGTCCGCCTGACAGTTCATCCAAGTAACGATGCTCGAGATCCGTCAATTCCAGGAAGTCGATATACTTCGAGATAATCATCTCGTCTTCCTTGGTCAATCTCCCCTTGGAGTAGGGGAATCGTCCGAATCCAGCGAGCTGTCTGACCGTAAGTCGGGTAACGAAGTGGTTTTCTTGTCGCAGGATCGTTAATATTTTCGCCAGATCTTCGGACTTCGAGGTGGTTACGTTCAGATTGGCGACCGTGATCTGACCTTCGTCCATATTCAATAGTCTGCCGATCATCAGGAGCGTCGTCGATTTGCCGGCGCCGTTGGGACCGATCAATGACGTGAATCCTGCCTTAGGAATCTCGATATTCAGGGGCCCAATGTGGACCTCATCTCCGTACTGCTTACTAGCATTCTGGATCGATATCATAGCGACCTCTTCCTTAAGATGACAATTAGAAATGTGATTCCGCCGAACAGCTCGATAATGACGGTGACGACGGTAGGAACCTGCACGATGTGATACAGTAGGAAATACGCCGTTGTCAGGAGGCCGAATCCGATTGCGAAAGCCATCGGAAAGACATACCGGTGATCATACGTTGGCGCGGCCTGGTAACTTAGCATGGCAACCAAGAAGCCGAAAAAAGTAAGCGGCCCGATCAACGAAGTGGAAATCGACATTAAGACCGCGACGATGATGAGGGTATAAACGATGCTTGCCCGATATCTCAGACCGAATGAAGTGGCGACGTCTTTGCCAAGCGATACGACATTCAGCTTCCGTGAGAAGAAGAATAAACATAAGACGGTCACAATGACGATCGGAATGGCGATCGGGAAGTATTCGGATTCGGCATTGTTGACGGAGCCGATCAGCCGGGACTGGAGCAGATCGAATTCGGATGGAGCCAGCAGCCGTCTCATAAAGCCGGATACGGCATTCAGCCCCACGCCGATAATGATTCCGACGAGAAGCATCAGCTGCAAATTCCCGTACTTCCCCGACAGCAGCCATCCATACAAGGTTAGGCTCATGATGACCATTAGCGCCACTTGAAGGAAGAAGGGACCGATCCCGGTAAAACTGACGAGCGCGCCGGCACCGAAGAAGAACAGCGTGCCGGTATGGATCGTTGCATACAGCGATTCAAACCCAAGAAGCGAAGGGGTTATGATCCGATTATTCGTGATCGACTGGAACGCGACGGTTGAGAAGCTATGGCAGCATGCCGCAATAAGCATGGCGATGACGGCCTCTAATCGTCTCTCTACGACAGGGATGAAGGAAGGCGAGTCGACAGGGACCGGATTGTTATACAGCAACAGTCCGAGAGTTGCCAGCAGACCCATCCCTATGAATAACGTCAGCAACAGCCAATAGCGTCTCTCCTCGGTCTTGGAACGGAAGGCGCTGGCAGATCGATTGCGAGTGCTGGCATGGATGCTGCTATTCATACGGAGTCTGGATTCCAATGTGCTCATCGCAGCCTCCTGCTTTTTCGTTGCCTTAGCAATATTAGAATAAAGACGAATGCGCCCACTGTTCCGAGGATTAAGGAGACAGGCAATTCGAATGGCATAATCAGGACGCGAGACAGGATATCGCATACCATAATCGTACCCATGCCCGCCACGCATACCCAGGGGAGATTGCTCCTAAGATCATCTCCTCGAATCATGGATATGATGTTAGGCACGATTAATCCTAAGAATGGAAGATTGCCTATGACCGCGGCAACAATGCCGACGGCTACGGCGATCAGCGCATTCGCTAACAGAATAAGCCGGTTGTAATTGACGCCTAAGGTCGTCGCTACGTCTTGGCCCAGTCCTGCCAGCGTCAGACGATTGGCATACATGAATATCAGAACGGTAACGATGACGATGATCCATAGATATTCATATCTGCCGACCTGGACGGGAGCGAAAGATCCGATGAACCAGCCTTCAATCACCTGTGACATGTTGAAGTAGAGCGACGTGAAGGTGGACAGGGCCGATATGACGGCGCCGAGCATTAATCCAATGATCGGAACGATGAGAGACGAGCGAAGCTTGACTCCCCTCAGGAAGAAGAAGAAGACCATCGTCCCTATGAAGGAAAATAGGATTGCGCCGGTCATGCGTACTACTAATGTCGGTCCGGGGACTAATAAGTACACCGCGAGCAGACCTAAGCCGGCCCACTCCGTCGTTCCGATCGTGGTCGGCTCGACCATCTTGTTCTGCGTGACCAACTGCATGAGCAGTCCTGTCATCGCCATCGCAGCCCCGGTAAGCATGAGGGCTACGGTGCGCGGGACGCGGGTGATGAAGAACATTTCCCAGCCGTCCGCTTGTCCCCAAATATCATACACGCCTGTAAAGAGGGACACGATTCCTAGAATAACTACGCTGAGCAACGCCAATATGAATGGGAACGTCCATAGCTTCTTACGTGTAGACAGCTGGGGTTGAGAGTGGCTCTCAACCCCAACGGCGATACTGTTCATGGGCACAATGTTGTACTCCTTCTTCTACTTCTTGAGTGCTGCTGTAATGCCTTCGAAGATCTCGATGAACGTCTGAATCGATTCATTCGTGTAAGTATCCGCAGGCGCATACACGATCTGACCTTTCGTAATGGCTGTCGTATTCTTGAGGGCCGGAGCATTCTCAATGACATCCGTTGCAGGAGTGAAGTCAGCTTCCTTCGTGGAGATGGCAGCGTCACGATCCAACACCAGCAGCCAATCCGGGTTGCTCTGTGCGATGGCTTCTACGGAAATTTCGTCGCCTTGATGGTCAGCGGAGGATTTCTCCACTTCGAGAGAAGGATTCCAACCGAAGATATCGTAGAGCGGACCCCACACGCGTCCGGTATGCGGCGCGGAGTAGCCGATGTTGCCAGCCGATACGATTACGCTCATGACCGTATCTGTGCCAATGTACGCCGCTTTCGCATCTGCCAGCGCCTGGTCGAAGCGAGCGTTCAAGGCGGCAGCTTCTTCATTCTTATCGAAGATTAAGCCAAGCGTCGTGGTAGTCTCCTTGAAGCCGTTGGACAGAACGTCGCCCGCGGAGCCGTCTTCGGCGGATACATCGATATTCAAGTTAATGACGGCGGCATTCGGAACAAGCTTCTTAATATCTTCATAGTACCCGGAGAAACGTTGGCCGACGATGACGAGCTCTGGATTGACCGCAGCGATGATCTCCAGCTTCGGCTCGGCGTGATTGCCGATATCCTGTACGGATTCATCGGTCACATAGACGGAGTCTTCAGGCATGACGAGCTTAGGTGCCGCAGCCAGCTTAATGCCCCAATCCGCGAGCGTCTCGAACGTTCTATTGTCCAGAGCGACGACATTCTGCGGATTGACCGGGACGGTTACCGTGCCGTTAGCGTCGGTGATCTCGACTGTCGTTGGCGTGGCAGGTTCATTCGCGGGAGTCGACGCAGCTTCAGCCGAGGTGTTGCTTGCACCTGCATTCGAATTCCCGGTGTTTGCTCCTGTGTTGTTGGAGGCCGAACATGCTGCCAGTACCAATACGGTTAGTGCGATGAGGATAGTGGTCGTAAATCTTTTCATTGTGTGGCTCTCTCCTTTTTATATGTATGTGATGATGAATCAATTGATAATGATTATCAATATCAGATTCTTGTATGATTATAGCAACGAGTTGCATGAAGATCAACAGGGAATTTGAAAATTGTTGTTGTTCAGTGATTGTATAGCTGCGTATGCGAGAATAGGCCAAGTAAGATGGGGATCGCTGCACCATCACTTGGGGGTATTCCGAATTGACGTTGCTTAATTTGATTGGGAAGCGGATGAAGCGAGATCTTTTTAGCGAAGGCGGAGTTCTGTTAGTTCCGGCATCTACGATCTTAACCGGTGAACACTTGGACGTATTGGACAAGCATGCGGTAGTCATAACTCCCGAGGATGTAACGACAATCGATACCTATACCGAAGGTTCGTCAGGCGAGTACGCCGAGCTGATCCATGAGGCGGTGGCGGAAGATCTTCGAGCAGGTGCGCGAGACGCGCAGTTTCGCATTGGCGGATCTGAGGAACAACGTGATTCCCATCATCCAGGAATCTGCGATTCAGGGCACGCCGTTAATTGAACTGTTCGCTTCCTTGCAGGCCAAGGACGACTATACCTATCGGCATCACATTGGCGTTGGGGCAATCTCGAGCCTGATCGGAAGCTGGTTAAGATTAGGGCACAAAGACTTGCTCCAGCTTACGACAGCCGCCTTGCTGCATGATGTTGGGAAGATGTTAATTCCGGAAGCGATATTGAATAAACCGGGCCAATTAACGCCTGAAGAAGGCGTCATTCTCATGATCAATGTGCACGCGCCCATACATCCGTTGATTCAAGTCGACAATCAGTACATCGATTTAAGCAAGGACTACTCGCGCCACATCAGGCAGATCCGGAATGATTGATCCTACAGCCAGCAAGCTCAAAATAAATAGGCCTTGCACGACAATTTGTCGCGCAAGGCCTTACTTATGCCAGAGTTCAAGAAGACGATCGCAGCCTCAGGCGGCTGCTGTCGTCCCTTCTGACAGCCAATCATCCAGTATCATCTGCGCGACAGCCTCAAGGACTTGAGCCGTAATCTCCCCTTCGCCGTATAGATCCGCGATCTCGGCTTCGCTCCAATTGCTGTCCGCGCTCGTGATGCCGAAGTATTGCGACAGAATCGACAAGTCGCGGATCGTGATACGGGTTGCCCCGTCGATGAATGACACGATCGTCGTTGCGAACGTCTCCACGGCCTGCTGCAGTTGGGCTGCAGCTGCATCAGCATCGGCTTGGCTTACGGAGGATTGATTCCGCACCGCCTTAGCAGCTTGAATGGCTGTCAGCAGTGCCGCCTTCGAGGAGGGCGTATATTGTCCAAGCCTGGTGCCTTCAACGGCGCGGTCGTATCTGCTCTCCGCCGCTGCGATCGCAGCGTCAAGCGCCGCGAAGTCGATCGACACAGCCTGCACGATCTCGATGTTGACCGTTGCGCCGGCGGTGTCTATTACTGCGCTGACCCCGTCCCTCGAAGTCTCGAGATCGGTTAGCCATATCGTTGTGCTGCCGGTCTCGGCATCGCCGCGAATGCTGCCGTTCAGCCGCAGGACCGGACCGCTGCCGCTTCTCGCGTCTTCCTCCCCGGCAAGCATGATGACGCGAATCCGGCCGAGACTCTCCTTGACGGCGCTCGCGACTGCGAAGCCCGGCAGCAGCGATTCGATGGCCGTATCCGCAAGGGAGACGGTACCTTCATGGGTCACGGTGTTGAATTCCACCTGCTGCGGGTCGTAGTTCACGATGAAATCCAGTACGGTGAAGCTGGAACCGGCCGCCTGATCCAGCACGGCCGTCAGCGCGAAGCTGTCGCCGGCCGGCTTCTCAAGGTCATCCATCGTCAGGCTGCCCGAGCTCACCGCGGCAGCAGCGGGGGTGCCATAGATCTCGAATTCATACAGCGAGTAGCCGTATTCGCTTCCTCGCTCCGTTCCGTACATTCTCACGTATCGGGTATTCGTCGGCACGAGCGATATTTCGTCCGTTCCACCATCGCTGTCGGTAGTCGTGTACACATCCGTCCACGTCGTGCCGTCCAGCGAAGCTTGAAGCTGATAGGAACGGGCATAGGCCGTCTCCCAATGCAAGATCACGTCCGAGACCGTATAGGTGCTGCCCAGATCAATGGTGATCCACTCCGGGTCGGACAACTGCTCGGAGGCCCATCGCGTGTTGGTGAACCCGTCGACCGCTTTGCTGCCTTCGTAGGAATTGCCCTCGATGGAACTGACGGTCACGTCCTTATGAAGCGCAATGTTGTCCCCGAGAGGCGGCGGCTCCTCCGTAACGGCTCCGATCCTGGAGCGGCTAATGAGCAGGTTATCGACGGCGCGATACTCGTAATCATTGCCTGCTACGCCAGGTTGGTTGTTCGTATTGTACAGCTCGATCGCATTGATTCCGTAGTCCTCGTAGTCGCCGGACCAATCCAGATTATAGGCGCTCGATTCCAATTCGCCATCGATCCAGAGCTCGTATACGCCATCGGATTGGCCGGGGGTATTCAGCTTGACGTGCATCTCGATCTCGTGCCAGCTGCCGGCTTCAGAACGGTGCATGACAGGACTGCTGCCGCTCAGCAACAGCTCTTGGTCGACGCCCGTAGGCTCGCCGCTCGAATCGAATTGTCCGGTAGACAGAACGGATTGCAGCACGCCGGACTGGTCGGGATAGCGAAGCTCGACGTTCATGAAGGGGGTATCATCCGGCCCGATGCCATGCAGGCGTGCCAGCGGTCCGGTGCTCATGGGCGACGTGACCTCCTCGGCGGTATTCGTCTTCATGAAGAAGCGGGCATACACTTCGCGCACGGCCTCGTTCGCATCGCCGGAAGGCTTGTAATAAGCGTTGTCCGGCGTCCTTCCCCATGCCTTCTTCAGCCAGGTGCCATGCGGTTCCGTGACGGGATCTGCGGCATAGTAGCCGTAATATGAGGTCATGGCGTAGGAATTGCCGATTCCCCTGCCGAGGCTTCTGTTATAACGTCCCCATCGGGAGTAGTAATCATAGTACTCGCTCATGCGATCCGTCTCGAAGTCATCGCAATAGAGCCACTGCGATTGCGGGTCCGTCGTGCATTCGCTCACGTTCACGTCCGGGCCTTCGCTCCCCGGATCGGGTTCGAGGTCACCGGGGTCCAGCGTATCGGGCGGCGATGCCGATACGGTGAAATCATCGATATAGGTGTACGATGTCTCCTCGAAGCCGCTGTTGGCCCAGCCCATGATATAGCCATGGTTGAACACGTTATATGCGGCATCTTCCGGTCCGCCGTAAATCAGCCAAGTGTTCAGGTCATGATGGTTATGAACCTTAAGTCCATCGACCCACAGCTCGGCTACCCCGTCCGCTTGCTGCCACCCGCTGGGGATTTTAAAATGCGCGATGTACTCGACCCAGCGTCCGCGAATCGTGCTGTCCTGCAGGATGCCTCCGTTAATCGGCTCCTTGTCGTAGGTCCCGAACAGTCCGCCATTGGGACGCCACTTGAGGAACACCTGGGAGTCGCCGGAGCCGAAGGGCTCTGTCTCGAAGCCGTAGTGATTAAACGAGCCGTCGCCCCCAGGCTCCCAATCCCCGTTGCCGATCAAGAGCAGCTTATTGTTGCCTTCCTGGCGATGCTGCCAAGTCGGCCCCAGGTCCTTGCCCAGCTCGGCAAGCTCGTTGCCGTCGGGGTAGTACTGGTACCAGCTGATCCAGATCTCGTCGATATCGAGCAGCAGGTCAAATCGCTGCTCCGACCAGGCATCCCGGTCACTCGTGCAGCAAGGATAAGTGAACTTCAGACTGCTGTTGCCGCTCCGCGCGATATCCGTGCTGACACTGGTGTTGACGGTGCCTCCCCACTCGAAATATTCATTGCTGTTGTTGAGGTTGCCTGTCTCGAAGTCGTCCATGAAGTAGAAGTCCTCTGGCGTCTCCGCTGCGCTTGCGCGCTCCATAACGATAGAACCGGCAAGAAGCAGCAGTAGAGCAAGGAAGCCAACAATCCGAACACACGCTGAGGGTACAACCTGCTTGATCATCATTCATCCTCCTTCAAATTTGGAATGGTAATAACTTGAAGCGCCTTCAGTGTAACGCACGGAAGGACAAGAATTTAACATGCATTTCTTGACTTTGGCATACCAATCGTGAGGTTGGCCGGCTTGATTCGCAGAGGATTCGAGGCCGGAATGGGGGATGGAATCGGTATTTGTCCGCATATGGCGAACAGCGGGAGAAAAGGGTGAATGATAGGTGGGTGGCAACGCTTCCGATTGATGCTATTATTTAGGTAGTTAACAACCGAAGGGGCTGCGCTATGATCGATAAAGTGATTCGCATCTACAAAATCATCAACGCCATTCAAGCGCATCCGGGGATCTCGGCTGCGGACTTGGCGCTCAAGTGCGACGTCAACATCCGCACGGTCTATCGGGATCTCGAGATACTGGACCTGATTGCACCTATTACGAATGACGGGCGAGGCACAGGGTATCGGTTTATGGGGAAGTTTTTCCTCTATCCGCTGAACTTCTCCGAGCAGGAAGCCCTAGCGTTCTCGCTGCTGCCGTCTGTCATTGACAAGGACAAGCTGCCGCCAGGGTTCGATTCTGCCTACGATAAGGTGATGGGGACGCACCGCAAGGAACGGTCGCAGCAGAACGCGATTATCGAAGATATCGCCGGCATCATTCAGATGGGCACGCCAGCTTACCGCCCGGAGAGCCGCAACTTCCTGCAGCCGATCATTCAGGCCATCTTGGAACAGAAGACGATCGAGACGACCTATCACACCCAATCGCGCAACGAGACGACTGAGCGCCAGATCGATCCGTATTACCTCGTTCCGCGCGATCAGCGCTTCTACCTCATCGGCTACTGCCATCTGAAGAAGGGAATCCGCACGTTCCGGATCAGTCGGTTCCTCGATGTGGCCTTGACTGCGAAGACGTTCGATAAGGGCGACTTCAGCATCCAGAAGCATCTGAAGAATACGTGGTCGATCGAGCAAGGCGAGAAGAACATCAAGTTCAAGGTGAAGTTCAATGCGGAGGTCGCCCGGTATATTAAGGAGGAAGAGCTGTTCGTCCATCCGCGAATGCGAGAGCATAAGGACGGCAGCATGACGTTCGAGGTGACGGTGAACAACGAGAAGGAGTTCATTCGCTGGATTCTGCAGTATGGCCCGGCCGCCGAGATTCTGGAGCCGCATGCCGTACGCGAGTCGCTGAAGCAGCAACTGGATCAATGGCGTCTTATGTATCGGTAGGACAAGCAATAGCGGCACAGGGGATCTCTCCCTTGCGCCGCTATTTTTCAGGCTCTATCGTTATACCGCTAAGTAAAGATCAATCACGTCTTGAATATCTTGTTTAGTGGACATCGGCGTTCCAAAAGGGGTGCTTCTGGAATCCTGATAGGCCCAACTAAGTTCATCTATGATGGCATCTAGATTTGAAGCATCCACTCCGGTTATGCCAGCGAGAGCGAACACTTCTACGGTAGGTCTATTAGATCCATAACCGAAAGGATTCAAGTAATCATAGATTGCAGCTACATTAAAAGTCTCGTCAACAATCGTTTGAATCTGAAGCAATGTTTTTGGAAGTGCTCTTGAAGGGTAATCGTAGTCTTGCAAGATCCCTTGGATGCCCGCTAGGCTCACAGACGTAACACCTGTAACACCCGCGTCGGCAAAAGTCGTCTCATCCACACTGCTCCAGTCACCTGACTCCGCCGCTTCATTGATCTGATCGAGTGCCGATTGCTTCGTGATGTCGGCCATAACCGAGTTGACGATGGCTTGAATAGCCGATACCGTCCACGGAGAGGTTCCATTCGAACTGAGTACATCGATAACCGCTGCAACATTGGATAGGGTTACGCCCGTGACACCCGCGTCGGCAAAAGTCGTCTCATCAATACCGGTCCAGTCACCCGACTCCGCTGCTCCATTGATCAAGTCTAGCGGCGTTACGGGAACAGGCGCGATCGTACCCGCATATTGCATGGCTGCCGTTGCTGGCGGCGTTGCCGAATCGGTCGCAGTAATCGTAAAGCTGTACGCGCCGCTCACGCTTGGCGTTCCGGTGATCGCTCCCGTGCTGGGGTCCAAAATCAGTCCCGCAGGCAATGCGCCATTCGTCACGGCATACGTAACGGCTCCCGTTCCTCCGGACAGCTTCGCTGCGCTGCCGCTATAGAGTTCTCCCTCGGACATGGGCGAGATCGAGTCTGGCATCACGATCGGCATCGTGACCGTATAATCAAACCTCGCAACCGAGCTCGTGTCAGCGCCGGGATGAACGGCAATCGCTTTGATCGTTGTGCTGCTCGTAATCGTGATCGGTTCCGTATACAGCGAGCTGGACGTGGAAGGCTCGCTGAGATCCGTCGTATAGTATACCGCCGCATCTGCGGGCATCCCCTTCAACTCAACTTGCGTACCCGAAGCCACGGCGCCGCCTGCAGGAAGCGCCGTAGGCGCGTCAAGGGTAAGTCTCGTGGTCGGCGGGTTGTACGTTATCGGCGGGTTGTACGGGATATAGGGCTGGGAATTGATAAGATCTGCTTTATCTTCCTCAGTGTCTTGCAATACTTGAAGTTTCTTTTCTGCTTCTTTTAACTTTTTCAGAAGAAGTTCATGTGCGGATAAGGCGTCGTCTTCGGCTTGATCACCGGGATCGGATTGCTCCGTGTTCTCGTATGCGGTTACCGCGGTTTCGTATGAGCTTAGAACGAGCTGATCTCGGGTTGCGTTGCTCGTACCGCCGAACGTTCCGTCTGCTCCGTTAGTCAACAATTTTTTCTCCAACGCTAAGGCGACATACCCCTTTGCCCAGTCACTAACAGTAGCATCATTCACGCCTGGCGTAGCCTTGGCCTCCTCTTTCATACCGAGCCCGCGAACAAGAAACGTCGCCAACTGCTCCTTGGTTACTTCACCCGCCGGATTATAGGTGCCCTCCCCATATCCATCCGTAATGCCGGCAGCTTTCACTGCCTCGATATAAGGCAATGCGTAACCGTTGGCCTTGTCATCGGCCTTGACGTCTGTGAACGAAGAGGTCTTTGCGTCGCTGTTCACATCCAAATCGAAAATCAACGCAGCAACCTTGGCGAATTGTGCCCGGTTCATCTTATCGTTGAGTCCGAACGTGCCCTCGGCCACACCGTCGAATACACCGGCTGAGATCATCGCGTCGAATTTGGCTTTCGTTGCGGCGTCCAGATCCTTCAAGTCCGCAAAGTCGGCTGAAGTCTTCGTAGCGGCTGTTGCGCTATCGGTGAAGCATACGGCGGAACTTATGCAGAACAGCACCGCGATCAATAATCCGACAACTTTTTTCCTCATCGTCTGCCCCCTGAAGTATGATAGTGATAACCATTAACTTCCTGCTAGTGTATCATGGTAGATTAGCCTATTCATGAAACTCAAAGAAAACTTTAAGTTCGCGCTAGATAAAGGGCCGAATGATGCTATTATTTAGATAGTTAACAAATCTATCGCGATATCGTGTAGATTGGGGCGGTCACATCATGAGGGGGATTCTCCGATTCGGTTCTCGCACGATCATGCTCTATATAGCCGCCGCCGTCGTTCTTGGGTTGGTTGCTACCTATGCCGTCATTCCTGCACCGGAATCGCCTCCGATCGAGAGTGAAGCAGGGGTGCTGGATTTATCGCAGGTTCAAGTCAGCAACAATCCGCTAAAGTTAACAGGGGAGTGGGCGTTCTATTGGCAAGAACTGCTGTCGCCTGAGGACATCCGGATTCGCTCGGCAAGAGACGACATGCGCGACCGCTGGATCAGCATCCCGAACTCCTGGCTGGGCTATCAGTTAGATGGTCAGCAGTTGGAAGGCACAGGCTATGCTACCTTTCGGTTGGTCATCCAGCTTAGCGAGCAGGATCGGAACGAGCGGCTTGCGCTGCGGATGCCGACGATTTTTCATGCGTATAAATTATGGGTGAACGGCGAGCTGGTGGCCGAAGTCGGCGCGGTTGGTCAGGACAAGAGTAGCGTGATGCCGCAGCTGGCAACGAAGCTGGTATTCTTCCAGCCCGAGCATGATACGGTGGAGCTGGTTATGCAAGTCGCCAACTTCCACCATAAGCGCGGCGGCATCACGAAGTATATCGAGCTGGGCGGCACGGATGCGTTAGCGGTAAGGACCAATCTGAATATCGCTGCCGAAATGTTCATCACCGCAAGCCTGCTCGTGATCGGTGTATATCACCTGCTGTTATTCTTCCTGCGACGCAAAGACATGGCTCCGTTGTATTTTGGTCTGTTCACATTAATATTCGGTATCCGATCCTTGCTGGTCGGCGAGCTCTTGCTCACGCAACTGTGGCCGGCTTTTCCATGGGGATTGCAGTTCAAGATCGAGTACTTCATTCTTTGCAGCGGTACCTATGTCATTTCGAGGTATTTTGATTGCATTTTTCCGAATTATATATCGCGTTGGTTCCTTCTTAGCACGCGGATCGTAACCGGTGCATTCTGTATCGTTGTTCTGGTGACCCCTGCCACTGTGTATACCAAGCTGTTGACGGCGATCGGCGTGATGGTTGTTCTGCATATGATTTATCTAATGGTCGGGCTGGTCCATGAGGCTGTGAAGCGTAGAGAGGGAGCGCTAATCTTCCTGCTGGTGTCCATGGTTGTTTTGGTGACGGTCATCAATGACTTTCTGTATTACAACGAATGGTCGCGAATCGGCAATACCTCCCCGCTTGGTCTCTTCGTGTTTACGACGGCGCATATGATTCTGCTGTCTTCCAGATTCACGAGGGCGGCATCGAACGAAGAGCGGATTGCCCGCGAGCTGCAGGACGCGAACGACAAGCTGACCGGAATGAACACGAATCTGGAACGGATCGTGCAGGAGCGCACGCAGGCCTTATCCGCGGCGCATGAAGATCTCCGCGCATCGTATGACCGATTGCTGCAATCCGAGCAAGGGAGGAAGAAGCTCCTTGCCTATATCACGCATGATCTGCGGATGCCGCTGTCCAGCATGCTCGGTTATGTCGAGGCCGTGCAGGATGGGGTCAAGCCGGAACGCAATGAACAGTACCTGACCTATATCCGGGATAACACGATCCGAATCAACCGCATGATCGAAGAGCTGTCCTTCCTGTCGCATCTGGAGACAGGACAAGTCTCGTATCGTATGGAGCCCGTTCATGCGGATCGCTTCCTGCGCCGATTCCAGGAACAATATGAGTTGGTCGTGCGAGACGCAGGACTGGCATTCGTATTGGATATCGGCGATACGGATCATCCTAGAGCCTTCTCGCCTATTGTCGAGATGGATGCGCAGCGGCTGGAGCAGGCGCTCTTCAATCTCTTGTCGAACGCGATGAAGTTTACCCCTAGAGGCGGGATGGTGCGAATGGCGCTCTCTGCGGGCGAGACGGCGGATCGCGCGCGTTATGCAAGCATTAGCGTGCAAGACTCCGGCATGGGCATTCCGCCGGAGCAGCTCGAGCAGATCTTCGATCGCAATTACAGGGTCGATCGACCGGGCGCCGAGCATGGCGTGGAAGGCAGCGGGCTGGGTCTGGCGATATGCAGGGAAATCGTGCAGGCGCACGGAGGGACGGTTCGTGCGGAGAGCGACGGCAAGACGGGGTCAACATTCTATGTGACGCTTCCTTGTGCGGCAGAAGAAGGCGGGTGAAGAGGGTATGAGCACGCATAAAATCATGATCGTCGACGATGATCCCCATATCTGCGAGATTGTGCAAGTGTATTGCGAGCGCGAGGGCTTCCTGGTCGCGCACAGCCATAATGGGACGGAAGCCATGAAGCTGCTGGCGTCGTTCAAGCCGGACCTGATCGTGCTGGATGTCCTGCTGGCGAATGAGAACGGCATTGATTGGTGCAGGAGCGCGCGCAGCCTTACGCATGCGCCGATCGTGTTCCTGAGCAGCCGAGAGGAAGACGAGATCAAGATCAGCGCGTTATCCGACGGCGGCGACGACTATGTGACCAAGCCGTTCAGTCCGGGCGTGCTCATGGCCAAGATCAAGGCTCACCTGCGCAGAGTGTCGGCGGGCAGAAGGGAGCAACTGCTGGAGCTGCCGGGAATGATGCTGGATTACTACGCGCAGGCCGTCATAATGGGGAATGAACCCGTCTTCCTGTCGAAGAAAGAGTTCAGTCTGTTGTCTTATATGGCCCAACACGTCAATCGGGCCGTGAGTGTCGACACGTTGTTTCAGCTCATCTGGGGCACGGAGAGCCTGGAGGACACGAGAACGGTCGCCGTGCACGTCAGCAATTTGCGAAAAAAAATCGAGGAAGACCCCGCCAATCCCGAGCGCATCGTTACGATTCGGGGGACAGGCTACATGCTTGTGATTAGAGGGGCGTCGTAACCGATAATCCCGCCAGCGAGAACGATTCGCTAAGGCGGGATTTTTGCAATCAGGGGGCTATCGAATGTTGTAAGATTCCATTAAGAGTTTCTGGTGCAAAATGTTGCTATAATGACTTCATGAATGGGATATTCGATAGAGGTGGGAGTAGGAAATGGCCAAGTTAATGAAGGCAATACTCGCTTGTATGATCATTCTGCAAGGCGTTGCTGTATCCGGCTGGACAGAGCAAGCGCATGCTGCGCCAAGCGGCGGGGGGAGCGGAACTCTCCTGGACCCCTATATCATTCTGACGGCAGATGACCTGTCCGATATCCGCAATGACCTGACTGCGCATTACAGGCTGGGAGCACATCTCGATCTGGCCGACTATGATCATGACGGCGCTGGACCGGATACCGGAGGGTGGATGCCGATCGGCGCTGTCAACGACACGACTGGCAACAGATTCACCGGCAGCCTGGACGGCAACGGCTACACAATTAGCAATATGAAGATTAATCGTTCGACGATGTCATACGTCGGGCTGTTTGGAAGAATAGACGGCTCTGCCGTATTGCGCGACATTCGCTTGCGGGATATTCAGGTGGTCGGCAACGCGACTGTTGGCGGCATCGCGGGCAATATGGTAAGCGGTACAATCATAGGCTCTTATGCTACCGGTACGACTCATGCCAACTCTAACAATGCCGGTGGTTTGGTAGGGGTAAACGTCAACGGCGTCATCGAAAATTCATATGCGGTTGTTGATGTGAGCGGCTGGAGCAGAATTGGCGGTTTAGTAGCTACGAACGTTGGCACGATTCGGAATGCGTATGCCGCAGGCCGGGTCACTGGCCATGAAGAGATTGGAGGGCTAATCGGATATAACGATGGCGGGGCGATTGTGAATGCCTACGCTGCAGGCAGTTCGAACGGGAATATCAGATTTGGCGGATTGGTTGGAAGAACCGATTCGATCGGCACCGCCACAAGCTCGTACTGGAACGTAGATACGACCGGCCAGACAGGCAGCGTATTAGGCGTGGGGAAAACGTCTGAACAGATGAAAAACGCGGCTACATTCGGTTGGGATCCTTCCGTGTGGAGCGTGGTCGAAGGCGAGACGTATCCGTACTTGCGCACGTTCGGCATGGGAATCGGTGTCGATCCGTTGGCCATGACGACATACAGCCTCCAGCCCGGCCAGGATGCTGTATCGGTGACCGGCAGCGTCTATCACGAATTCGTAATGGAACCGATCGATGTCCAATATGTTATTCGCGACAGCAATGGTACCACGATTACTGAAGCGCTGTATACGACATCTGACAGCAGTTCCTTGCGGCCGATTCACCGACGCTTCGAACTGTCCGATTACGCCAATGGCAATTACACCTTAACGGTGCTGGCCACGGACAGCCATCGGACGGCCGTCGGCACCACGTTGACCTTCACCGTGGATGCCGGCGCCGCAGCTCCGCCAACGGTACAATTCACGAACAACAACGGCGCTTGGACGCAATCCGCATCGACGACCGTGACGATTAGCGATAGCGGCGGCGGCATTGACGCTGCGTCAGCCCAGTATAGCTGGTCGACCGAGTCGGCTACGCCGGGGCCGGGGGCGTTATGGACGTCTTTCGCGAGCGGCGATACGCTGTCTAGGAGCGGCGTCAGCGGAGAGGTGTACTTGCATATTCGTGTGAAGGATATTGGCGGGAATACGGCTAATGTCGTGTCGAACCGCTTCCGGCTGGACATTACCGCTCCGTCCGTTCACGTCTCGATGGCGCATGACGACAGCAGCGTATATGGGGATGACACTTGGACGAATCGGCAAGTCACGGTCAGCATGACTGCGACGGATGCGAACGGTGTCGCTTCGAATGATTATTCGATGGATGGAGGCACGACGTGGACACCCTACACGGGTGCGATTGCCCTGCAGGATGACGGCATTCATTCGCTGTCCTTGCGAGCGGCGGATGAGGCTGGCAACGAGACCATCGTACAGCGGATAGTGAAGGTCAGCGCCAGCGGGCTGATGCTCACGCCGACGTTGACTGCCCAGAGCGGGAGTGCCTATACGAGCGGATCATGGACGAAGGAGAGCGTTACGGCCAGCGTCTACGCGGAGGCGGGCTTGAGCGGTATTGCCGGCTTGACCTACACGCTGGATGGAGGAACTCCTCAAGGCTATGCCAACGAAGATCCGCTCGTCGTATCGCAGGAAGGGCAGCATGCCCTGCAATTCCATCTTGCGGATGGGGCAGGGAATACGATGAGCGCATCGTTAGCCATCAACATCGACTTGACCGCGCCTTCGATCAGCCTCGGCATGAATGGGAGCGAGACGCTGGCGCTGACGGCGGCGACAACGGTGACGGCGAGCGATACGGCCAGCGGAGTAGACCATTCGTCGCTGGAGTACGCATGGTCGACCGATTCCACGACTCCGGCAGCGGGCTGGATCTCGTTCGCGAATGGCGACACGCTGTCGAGGAGCGGCGTCAGCGGGGACGCGTACTTGCATATTCGAGCGCAGGATCTCGCAGGCAATACAACCGGCTTCGCGTCGAACCGCTTCCGTCTGCGGGCGGCTGCGAGCTACGCTTCGGAACCGGCGGTGAAGAAGCCTACGATCGACGTCAATGGCATGGCGCTGGATCCGAGCAGCATCGATCTCACGAAGCCGTCGGTCACTGTGGACGTTACGCCGAAGGATGGCAAGGCCTACGTCAGTATCCCGGCCAACATTTTACTGGATTTTGCAGGCCGGAACGACAGCTTCTTCATCGAGATCGCAACCCCATACGGCAGCTATCAGGTGCCTGTCGATCTGGCAGCGTTCATTCCTGGACTCGCGGATCTCCTGGCTGCGAAGAACCTTCGGGCAGAGGATATCAGCTTCAAGATCACCTTGACCGACCAATCGGATGACAAGGACATCCAACGCGCATTCGCGGACAGTCTGCCGGCAGCTGAAGTGTTGGGGGCGATTGTGGATTTTCATATGGAAGTAGTGGACAGCAAGACAGGGCAGAGCATCGGAACGGTCGATCAGTTCAACAAGAAGATTACAAGAGTGATCCCGATGCCGAAGAGCATGATCAGCATGCCGGAGCAGTGGGGCGCGTTCCGCAATCATGCGGCAACGAACACATTCGAGTATGTGCCTGCCCGGGCGGTGCAGATCGACGGCGTATGGTATGTGATGATACGTTCGAACTCGAACAGCGTCTATGCCGTGGCTCGCAATGCTGTGGAATTCAAGGATATGGGCAAGCATTGGGGCAAGCCGTATGTCGAGCTTGCAGCGGCTAAGGGACTGATCGAAGGCGTTGGCGGCGATCAGTTTGACCCGAATCGGGCCGTAACGAGAGCGGAATTTACAGCCATGTTAGTCCGAATGCTGGGCCAAGGCCATTCTACGAATACATCCTCGCCATTCCTAGATGTCAAAGCCGGTTCATGGTACTTCGAACCTGTCGGACAAGCGGCAGCGCTAGGATTGCTGGACTTTGCGGAGGGCAGCAGCTTCAAGCCTGACCAGACGCTGACCCGCGAAGAGATGGCGAGTATGCTTGCGGCCGTCCTAGCGCTGGACAAGCTGCCGGCGAGCGAGCAATCGGTTAGCTTGGACGGTTATAGGGATGTAGGAAGCATAGATGCAGCCTACCTGGAAGACGTCCGGACAATCGCCAATCATAACATCATGACCGGCATCGGCTCGGATGTGTTCAGCCCTAAGGGTGAATCGACACGCGCACAAGCGGCAGCGGTGCTCATTAGAACGCTGAGCGCACTTGGAATGATCGACTGAAATCGAGGATTAGCACGCGCAAGAAGAACCGTCCGATGGTGGACGGTTCTTCTTGCGTTGGACGCGCAGCGTTAGATGGTTCTGTATCCCGACGGTAAATTTCCTGTACGGCGAATTTCCCGAATCTGAGCAAGCGTCAATCGCGACCGGGAGATGATTAAGGATTCGGGCTCCTCCCCGCGAATGATATCGTCTAGGTCGCGAAGGTTCGTCGTTCCTCGGAACACGCGGAAGTTCCCCCTGAAGTTCGTGCGGTCGAACAGGACAAGCGTCGCATTCGCGCTTGGCGAGTAGAAGCGCAAGCTCTCGATATCGTCGTAACGGCGTTCAAGATTCCGAATGCCGACATTGCCGCGCCACACGAATCGGCGTCCCCGATAGTTTTCATCACGGTAAAGATATAAGCGAGGATAGACCGTCTGTGAAATCGTTGCAATCATTGTGACTTCACCTCCTTCCGTCTGAATCAATCTATGATAGGGAAGGAAGGCGTGATTGTGTGGTAGTCTCTAGTAAAAGATTAATAGACGGTCAAGCCACATATTCACATTGACAGACCGTACGCTTATCTATAGATTCGAGATATAACTAGCATGAGGAGCATTAGCACCATGATGAGACTCGGATTTCGATCAAAGGTTATGATAATCGTAGGCGTATGCAGCGTGCTGCTGACTTTCACAGTATCGTATATCGACCAGCAGCGGCTGATTGCCCGCGTCGTTGAAGGGCGGGAAATCCAGAAGTCATTGGTGCAAGACAATATTCTCTCGGCGCTCTCCAGAATCGACAGTACCTTTCATGTGCTGGATCGGGACTTGGAAGCGAAGATGCGCGAATACTCCTACCTCCTAGGAGAGTTGTACAAGGAGAATCCGAATTTCGACAGTTGGAATTATGAAGCGCTGAAGCGCGACTTCGGCGGGCTGGATATCTATATTATCAATGAGGAATCGGTTATTACCCACAGCAGTTTCCTTCCCGATATTGGGTTCGATTTTAACTTTGCCCCGCACTTTCTCGATCACTTGGCCAAGATCAGGACGTCCGGTGAATTTGTCGCGGACAATATGGATACCGAAACCCAGACCGGCCGCCTGCGCAAATATAGCTATTTCCCCACGCACGACGGAAAATTTATCATTGAATTAGGCTATCCGTTGACGGATAATGAGGTTTTCGAGAAACTGAATTTCCTGGAAGTAACGAAACAGCTCGTCGACGATTATCCCATGGTGAAGGATATTACCGTGTACACGGCGGATGGCGGGGCCTTGGGCAAAATAAGCCCGGACGGAAAGAAGGCTATGCTGGACGAACGATTCGCTGCCGTGCTCGAGGGGGATCGGGGGAAGGACGGGTGGAAGCTCATTTTCCCTGATGCGGATGATCCGGATATCGTTCATGAGTTTATTGCTTATTCTGTCGTGCAGAGTGCGGACAGCTTGCAGTACGCGAACTATCGTCTGGTGGAGATTGTGTATAACGAGGAGGAATGGAGCGGGTATCTCGGAGAGGACCGGAACGTATTCCTTATGCAATTAGCATTGACGCTTCTGCTCACGATCCTGATCTCTTATGGAATCGCGAGGCTCATCTCCAGGCCGATGTATCTGGCCTTTCACGACGTGTTAACCGGGTTGTCGAATCGCGCAGCGTTCGAAACGGAGCTGGCCCGGTTCTTCAAGAAGGCTAACGGTAATCGATCGCAGTACCACATGGCGGTATTAACGCTAGATCTGGATAACTTCAAGCGCGTGAACGATTCCTTAGGCCACGACGGAGGAGACCGGTTGCTGAAGGAGTGTGCCGCGCGCATCCGTAACGCTGTAGGCAAGACGGATATCGTGGCGCGGCTGGGCGGCGACGAATTCGCGATTCTCATGCTTGATATCCGAACGGAAGCCGAGGCGGAGAAGGCGGCATCGCAGCTTCTGGCTGAACTGGACAGGCCCGTGACAATCAACGGCATAGATGTGATGGCGTTGTACCACGTCACCGCAAGCATCGGCATTGCCTTCGCGCCCGTTCATGGGCAAGACCCGCAGACGATCTACAAGAATGCCGACCACGCCATGTACCGCGCGAAGACGTCCGGGAAGAACACGTTCAGGATTTATGACCCGGAGCAGGGAGAGCATAGAAGGTAAACAACCTAACAACTTGGCATAGCCCGACTGCGTTCACCGACGCGGCAGGGTCGGACTGGTTCAGCAGCTCGATCTACACCGCTCATGCGTATGAACTCATTCACGGCTATGAGGACGGAAACTAGATGCGACTGCCGACATGTGCATGTAGACGGATTGCATGCAATAGCGAAGCATTTTCGCTATTAACGTATCCGGCATGCGCTAATTCAAGGGGCTTCGCGCCATTCGATGCCATTTTTGGCTTATGTTCGCTAATTTGCGAACCGTCGTGCGCTATTTAGCGCATTCGATACACTATTGGGTTAGAATGAGCTGTAGGGTCTGAAAATAGCGCATGAATGTCCCTTAACAGCGCCATTGCTTCGCTATTGGCCCATAGACCCAGAGCTTGGCGATTTGGCGAGCGGTCCAATAGGTTTTGGCAGATCTACGCTCTTTCGGGATCGGACCCGATCCGCGCATCGTCGAACGAATTGCTTCGATAACGCGATCGGTCCGGGAGGATGAGAGGCATAGGAGGGATTACAATGGCTTGGAGCAAATTGAAGCAAAACTTGGAAAGTTTCCTCAGCCCTGCGCTGCAGGGAAGGGTCGAGTACCGCGCCACCAGCTACCGGTATTTGCCGGATCGCGCAGGACTTTGTTACATTGCGGTCGATAAGAAGAACGTCCTCAATATGAGCGAGAAGACGAACGGCATCCGCTGGTATCAGTCGGAGATGGAGATTAAGAACGATCCGACGATCCAGATCCCGGTCAGCGCTGCGGAGATCGAAGCGATCCGGCAGGATACCAACGGGAACGTGCCGGAGGATCGGCTGAAGGTCATCGCGCGGGGGAGACGAGCAACCGAGCTTGCGAAGGAGCTGATGGCGGCACAGACAGCCTTGAGCAAATCCAACTTTACGGCGACTGCCACGAAGTTCTTGGCCAGCTCGATCGAAGAGAGCTTGGCGAGCAAGGATATCCTGTTGAACATTCTGGCCTTGGTGGACAAGCGAATGGGCAAGAAGCGGATCTTGAACATGAGCGAGATGATGCAATCGAAGCATCCGGCTGTGCAGTATTTCTATCAACTAAGGCTTGTGGTATCTTAACCTTATTGGTGGAAGGGAGTGATGGCATGAGCCAACTTAAGATCATCGAATTGCCGATCGCGTATGAGTTTCAAGGACAGCGGGATACCCTCTATCCCAGTCTAATCGTATGGAAGGACGAATTAACGCTTGTCGATACGGGCTACCCGGGGTTCTTGAGCCGTATTGAGGATGCCGTCGCGAACAGCGGATATTCTTTAAGCAGTGTACGGAATATCGTGATCACACACTATGATATCGACCATATCGGCGCGCTCTATGACCTGAAGGAGAAGTATCCTCACGTGAACATTATCGCTAGCGCTCGCGAGTCGCGATCAATCAGCGGAGCTGAAAAATCCGAGCGACTGCGACAGGCTGAAGCGCAACTGCAGCATATGACGAGCGAGCAGCAGGAATTCGGCAGATGGTTCATCATGCGGTTGGAGAGCCTAAAGCATGTTCCGGTCGATACGGAAGTAAGCGACGGTGATCGGATTCTGGACGGGCATTGTCAGGTCATTGCGACGCCTGGGCATACTGCAGGGCATATTTCCTTGTTCTTCCCCAGCATCCGAAGCGTTATTACGGGCGACGCGGCCGTTCACGAGAATGGCGAGCTGGGTGTGGCGAATCCGCACTTCTGCCTCGATCTCGCCGCCGCCGAGCAATCACTGGCGCGTATCAAGGGCCTCGAAGCCGAGACGTACTATTGCTACCATGGCGGGCAATATTCAAACGTATGACAAGAGACAGACAGAGAGAGAGCCCTACTCGGGGCTCTCTCTCTGTCTGTCTGTCGCGCTCAACCTGCAACTGCCGGCACGGACGCTTCCCAAGAATCGCCGTTCACCGACCCGGTGAACCGATAGATAGGCTGGTAATACCCCTTGGAATCGAAGGTGTAGTCAAGCTCGTATGCGTCCACTTGCAATCGGTCTCCCTTCGCCAGATCATTGAAGAGGTAGAAATCCCCCGCCAGAATGTCCTCATAGGCTTCCGCCGGACTAATGATCGCGATCTCTCTCACATACTTGTTATCGCGGATCGAGTAGAAGACTTCGAGCGGCGTCCCCTGACCTTCCGATGGCCGGATCATAACGAATCCCTCCATATAATCGCTGTATCCGTGGGCGACGTCCGCGGTCGGCCGCTCGATATCCCAGCGAATCGTGTTCCCGTCCTGCGTGCCGAATACGGCTTCTGCCGGCAATAAGCCGCTTGTCACCAGCCAGCCCTCGTAATAGTCCCTGTGCGCCTCTAATTGCTCCTGCTCCATCGACTCGTGCTCGCGATCCTCCGTGTACAGCCACCACCCGCCGTCATGGACGGCATAGTTGAACGTAAATGCATTTCCCTCGGTGTCCGTGAACGACCATACGCGGTTATATCCTTCTATGCGAACGCCGCCTTGGCGCCGCAGGTCGAAGGTACGCTGCACGGACGAAGCCATCGCTTCCCCGTACGCCCGGTTGTGAATCTGGCTGCTGCGATAGAGCGCGACGGGCTCGGCATCGGTCGGGAGCACGGCGGTAAGCGTGACGTCGACCTGCCGCATGTCTTGGGCAATCGCGGGGCGAATGGCAAGGTTGCCGAGCTCCTTCGCGTGGTACGCGGCCATGGCCCCGCCGTACAGGAGCGCGAAGGCCAGCGGGATCGAGAGCGCCGTCAGGACGGGCTTGACCGCAAGCTTGCGGCGCTCCGCGCAATCCAAGATCGCGCGCATCAGGCAATAGCCTGCGATGCTGCCAAGCGTGTTATGGAACAGATCGTCGAGCTCGAAGATGCCTCTACGGGTGATTGTCTGGAACAGCTCGATCCCGAGCGTGACCGAGAGCGACACGAGCAAGACGGGAACGAAGCGGCGCGTGCGCCCGCCTAGCAGCGGCAGCAGGAACCCGAGCGGCGCGAACATCAGCATGTTGAATAGAATCAACTGCCATTCGCTGAGCGACCATTGATGCCAGGCACTCCTATAGCCGCTGAACAGCCGGAAGTTAGCCCACCCTTCAAAGTGCGCGCCTCTGCTGAATGTCGTTAGCGCCATCACGACCGCGAACCATCCGAGCAGCAGCGCAATGCCGATGAATGGGCCGAAGGATGCCTTTCTTGCGCCACCCCTCTTGCGGTACAGCGCGTATGCGCCGTACGATAACCCGATAACAGCCAGCATGACGATGATCGCCTGCGGAAGAAGCGGCACGATTGTATCGATAATGCTCTGTAAATCCATTCCTGTATGCCTCCCAACGTTGGTGATGCTGCGGATCCGGAATTCTCTCGACACTCCTCCTGACGAATTCGAACAGCATTTAGCTTCGATTCGCTTTATCCCGAGGTGCAGCACTGGTATTATGGCATTATGATACTTGAAACAGCCATGAATACGAATAAGGGAGATAATCATGACTTTCACCATTAATCAACGCATCCTAACCGACAGCGCATTCTTCTTACAGGAGCAAGAGGCTTTCAGCGGGGTCCGCAAAATCGCCGACAAGGTCGCACGGGACATCGAGCTGGTGTTCGGCGTCAGGCCGACATCCGCGGAACAGCGCGATCAACTCGCTTCCTGCGCGGTCATCTACGGCACGCTTGACCGGAGTCCGGCGCTGGCGAATCTGGCCGAACAGGGCCTGATCGACCTCGGCGCGATTCGCGGCAAGAACGAAGTGTATCTCTTCCAAGTTATCGATAACCCAGAAGGTGCCGGCAAGACGCTCGTCATCGCCGGAAGCGACAAGCGGGGGACCATCTACGGCTTGTTCCGCTTGTCGGAGATGCTGGGCGTATCGCCATATGTCGACTGGAACGATGTGCTGCCCAAGCGGCAAGACGCGTTCACCATTGCCGAAGGGTACAAGCGGATATCGAAGGAGCCTTCGGTTCGCTACAGAGGCTTCTTCATTAACGATGAATGGCCGGCATTCGGCACGTGGGTCAACCACCGCTATGGCGGGTTTAATGCACAGGCGTATGACCATATTTTCGAGCTGCTGCTCCGTCTGAAGGGCAATTACTTGTGGCCGGCCATGTGGTCGGCACGCTTCCACGACGATGGCCCGGGCCTTGCGAATGCGGAACTGGCCGACGAGTACGGCGTCGTCATGGGGGCGTCCCACCATGAGCCGTGCCTGCGCCAGGGCGAGGAATACAAGTACCTGCGGGGCCAAGATTCGATCTATGGCGACGCATGGAACTACCGAACCAATGAAGCGGGCATTACCCGGTTCTGGGCGGACGGCCTGAAGCGCAGCGGGAAGTTCGAGAATGTCATCACGCTCGGCATGCGCGGCGAAGCCGATACGGCGATCATGGAGAACGCCACGTTCGCGGACAACATTCATCTGCTGCGCGACGTGCTGCGGACGCAGAATCGCTTGATCAAGGAACATGTGAATCCGGAGCTGGAGCAAGTGCCCCGCATGCTGGCGCTGTACAAGGAAGTGGAGCCGTTCTTCTACGGAGACGAGGAGACGCCGGGCTTGATCGGATCGGAGGAGCTGGAGAACGTCATTCTGATGCTCTGCGACGATAACTTCGGCAATTTGCGGACGCTCCCCACGGAGGCGATGCGTTCGCATAGCGGCGGATACGGGATGTACTACCATTTTGACTATCATGGGGGTCCGATCTCCTATGAATGGGTGAACAGCACCTATCTGCCGAAGGTATGGGAACAGATGACGATGGCGTATGACTTCGGCGTGCGCGATCTGTGGATCGTCAATGTCGGCGACATCGCTACGCAGGAGTTCCCGCTTGCCTACTTCCTGGACCTCGCGTACGACTTCGACCAATGGGGAACCGGCAGCATCAATAAGACGCAGGAATACCCGCGGCTGTGGGTAGAGCGGCAATTCGGAGCGGCATGCGGGAAGCGTGACTTGGAGCGAATCAATCGGCTGATCGACGGCTATACGCGAATCGCGCACAACCGCAGGCCGGAGGCGATGAACGCGGACGTCTACCACCCGGTGAACTATCGGGAGACGGACCGTCTGCTGGCAGAGATCGAGCAGCTGATGGAGGAAGCGAATGCCCTCTATCAGGCGATGGACGGCATGACGCTGCCTGGCTTCTACGCACTGGTCTATTATCCGGCGATGGGGAACTTGAATCTGCAGAAGATGCAGCTGCTGGCCGGCAAGAACCACTATGCCGCGAAGCGCAATCGCATGGAAGCGAATCGGCTGGCCGAGCAGATTCGTGCGTGCATGCAGCGGGATCAGGAGCTTGTGGAGGAATACCATACGATTGCCGATGGCAAGTGGTACGGCATGGGATTGTCGGAGCATATCGGCTTCACGAAGTGGAACGAGGACGAGTGCCGCTACCCGATTCTGATGCAGGTCATGCCCGCTCGAAAAGCGAGGCTAAGCGTGTCGATAGACGGTACGGAGCTGGTGTCGGAGGGGAGCGGCTGGCACGTGAACAAGCTGACGCTCGCGGACTTCCGGCAGCCGCATATCGATGAAGCATCGTTCACGATCAGCAGCCTCAGCGATCTGGAATCGCCGTACGAAATTACCTGTGATGCGCCATGGTTGACCTGCTCAGCCTATCACGGGGTATTGGACGGCGTGAACAAGGCATCGGAGCGAATAACGGTGCGCATCGACCGCGGCGCGATGCAGCAAGAGACGGAGGCTGCCATTGCGGTGAAGATCCCGAACGGAGCCGTGACGATTCTCGTCGATGCGAAGCAGCCGGACCTGAACGGATTGCCGGATCGCACCTTCGTGGACACGAACGGCTATATCGCGATCGAGGCGGAGCATTACGCTTCGAAGACGGATGCGAATTCGGGTGCGGGATTCCAAGTGATCGAAGGCTACGGGAAGACACTGTCCGGCGTGAAGGCGTTCCCGGTGACGCAGTATTTCACCGCCGGGCAAGATGCGCCGTATCTGGAATACCGCGTCGCGGTGGAAGAGGCCGGGACCTATGAGGTCGAATTGTACATGCAGCCATCGAACCCGGTCACGACGGACAATACGCTACATTACGGCATTCAGGCCAACGAAGGCACGGTCGGAGTGGTCAATGCGATTCCGCAAGGGCTGAAGGTCGGGGAGTCGAATCGCGATTGGGCTGCAGGCGTGCTGAACCAGATTCGGTGCCACAGCAGCGAGGTTACGCTTAATGGCGGGCTGAATACGATTCGAATCTATGCGGTGAGTCCGGGGCTCGTACTCGAGAAGCTGGTCATCTTCCCCGCAGGGCAGAGACCTGCTGCGAGCTACTTGGGGCCGACGGAGACTTATTATGTAGGCAGAGCGTGACAAGGGAAGGCGGCCGAAATGGCCGCCTTTGCTATTCGGATTGAAACTATGCCGAGTTCGCAGATGAGATGCTCCCTAGACAGGAGGAACAATTATTCTTATTGCTGACAGAGGAGTTTTCTGTTGGGAACATCATTCGTGCTGCGTGAAGCTGTAGTTAAATATGGCAAATATGGTTGCGAAGGCGGTGGAGTAGGTGGAATTGTATTAGCGTCCAAGAAGAGAGGAGCTGACGTTCGCAGGCTCGCCAGATGAGGAGCGAGATAAGTTCCTGCACATGCAGTACCAGCTTCGTGAGCGCTCGTATTCGATGCAGTACCCAGATGCCGAGCGGCGATGAAGCCCACGATCCGAACGCTTGCTGAGGGAACAACCTGTCTGATCATCATTCATATTCCTTCAAAATTGGAGTGGTAAAAACTTGAAAGTAATCAGTGTAAGGCATAGCCGTCCGAAAATTTAACATGCAATTCTTGACGTTGCGAGTATTCGAGGCTGGGAAGGGGGAATAGCTCTGGCGGGATTCTGAAGGAGGAAGTCCAAGCTTGCACGTTCTCGAGCTTCCGGTGCCCCGAACCGCGAATATTGTAGTATAATCGGTTGAATAGAGTCTGCCTTCAACATTATAGAGCATGCTGAAAGGAACTGACGATGACCGATACTTTCTACCGCAAGACGACTTGGGTGCTCGTTATTCTTCAGGTGCTTGTGTTCTTCATGCTGTGGGGGGAACTCAAGAACGGCCTGTTGTCCGCGTTAGCCGCGTGCTTCACCTTGGCCTATGTGCTGTATAATATCATCTTTGTGACAAGAGTGCGGCCGTTAGCAACCGTTGCATACGTCATTGTACAGCTGTCGCTAGCAACAGGAGTTGTGATTCTGGAAGGGGACTTCCTCAGCCAGACCTACCTGTTCATCCTGCTCGCGGAGATCACGTTCATGCATGCGCTTCGATACGGCGTGACCGTGACGATGCTATGTTATGCCGCCTTCGCGATCGGCCATTGGATTCATTACGAATACCCGCCCTTCGAGCAAATTGCTTATGTTATTCCGCGTGCGCTTGAGTATGCGACCTTCTTCGGGTTCATGTACATGGCCAAGACGGCGTTCCTGCAGAAGCAGCGGCTGGGCCATGCTTACGAGAGACTTGCCGAGTATTCGGTAGAGGTGGAGCAGAAAGCGCTGATTGAGGAACGGACGCGGCTTTCCCGCGAAATTCACGATACTGTCGGCCATACATTGACTGCCGCGATTACCGGGCTGCAAACCGCGATACGGCTCATGGACAAGGAGCCGTCCGTCGCCGCGGACATGATCCGTCAGACGAAGACGCATATTCAGGATGGGCTGCAGGAAGTCCGGCGCTCCGTTCACATGCTGGATGCGGGCGCGGCGTTCCCGGATTTCGCGGATGCGATGCAGCGTCTGATCGAGGAGACGCGGCGGCAGACCGGCGTTGCCATTGAGGCTTCCATCGATTCCTCGCTTCCCCGACTGGCCCCGAAGATTGAGATGTCGTTCTATCGGGCGCTGCAAGAGGGGCTGACCAATGGTATTCGCCACGGAGGAGCATCGGCATTTACTTATCGGTTCACGCAGGAAGCGGATCACATTCTCTTCGAGCTGGAGAATAACGGCAGCAGCTGGCGGAATCAGCCATACGGCTTCGGATTGTCCGCCATGCATGCAAGGGTGACGGAGATGCGAGGGACACTGCGCGTTACGGTAGGCAAGCACAATCGCGGGACCCGTATACGAATTACGCTTCCTTTCAAGTCGAATAAGGGGGAATGAGGATGGATGCGATTACGGTTGTCATCGCGGAGGATCAAGCGATCATCCGCAACGGACTCGCTGCGATGCTGGGGGCAGAGTCGGATTTCGAGGTTGTGGGTACCGCCGCTGACGGGGTGGAAGCGGTCGAGATCATTACGCGAGTACGGCCGCAGCTTGTATTGATGGACATCCACATGCCGAACATGGACGGGCTGTCCGCCGCTCGTGCCGTGAAGCAGCAGCTCCCGGAGACATGTGTCGTGATGCTTACGACCTTCACGGACGGTGAATATATCGAGGAATCGATCAAGGCAGGAGCCAGCGGATATCTGCTTAAGGATATGGAGATCGATCCGATGATACGCATCGTGAAGGAATGCCTGAGCGGGAGGATCAGTTACCCGGCTGCTGTCGGACCGAAGCTCGCAAGTGCGCTGTCCCGAACGGCAGAGCAGATGGAACCGGTATCGGGCGGAGACGCTTGGGACCACATCGGCGTAGCCTTCACCGACAGGGAGCGGAGCATTCTGGACTTGCTGCTGGACGGGAGGACGGATCGGGAAATCGCGAATGCCCTGTATCTAAGCGAGGGTACGGTGAAAAATTATTTGATCGGCATTTATGCGAAGATGCAAGTAGCCCACCGCGGGGAAGCGATGGCGTGGCTGCGCAATCGGCTTGCTGGACGAGCTGATCGATAACGAGCATCCTTAGTATGCAATCGCACAAGAAGACTTGGATATGACGATGGTCATATCCAAGTCTTCTTTTTTGTGACGTTCCGTATCTATGACGATAGATTCGGCACTGCTAGTCTGGATGATAGAAGACGTTGTCTGTATATACCAGCAAGGGAAAGAGGGAGACGCCATGGCCGACAGCGACATGATTCGCGGCATTGTGCATATTCAGTGCCCGCTGCCTGAGGTATTCGCGTTCATCGCCGATTATCGGAACGATCCGGCCTGGCGCAAGGAGGTTCGCAGCGTGAAGTACACGACGCCGGAGCCGGTTGCGGCAGCGGGCAGCCAATGCGTGGAGATTGCCCGTATTCTCGGCCGTCAGAGAGAGACATGGCTGGAGGTTACGCGGTGCGAGAAGGATGCGGGAATAGCGAGCGTTACCTTCCATGCGAGCGTGCCGCATGCTTCCGAACGAGCGGTTAGACAGTCGGGGGAGGGAACGGCATTGGAATATCGGATTCAGTATGACAACGGGCAAGCATGGATGCGGCGGTTCCTTCGCCCGATGAGACGGGGGGCGGAGACGCGCAGACTGATCCGTGCCCTTGCGAAGCTGAAGCAATTATTGGAAAACAGGCGAATAAGTGATCCGAGAAATGGAGGACTATCATGAAGACACGAATACGCTTGCTCAGATGGATGCTCATATCGATATTCATTGCGGCGCTAGCCGGAACGATGCTGTGGGATCATTCGATGCGGTATGCATCGGCAGCCCAAGATGGCGAAGGATGGATCGACCGATCAGGCGCGAAGACCTTGGTATTCGGCACGGTCAAGCAAAGGACGGCGGAAGGCTACCTGGTGTCAACGTCGCCTGTAGAGGTCTCCTATCAGGGAGGGACTTATTCCGAAGAGCCGAAGCAGGAGCAGCTCCTCGCTCTTGTTCGCCGGGATACGGAAGTCGTGACGATGGATGGCAGCGGCATGCTCACGCCGGGAACGGCAGTTGTCGTCGCAGGGTATGCAGTTGGAGCCGGCAGCCGGGTCGAAGCGCAGGTGATCGGCGATCTGCAGACGGCGAAGCCGATCGAGGAGCCTGGCGAGGATGCCGTGCTCCTGGACGACTTTCGCAAGAGCATGGCGGAACCAATCGCATCCAAGTCCGAATCACATGAGGTCAGCGTATCGAACAGCGGCGGCAAGTCCTATCCGACGCCAAGTGATCCTGATATCATTAAGCGTTATACCGCGATATCCGGCAATTACGACAAGGCGAAGAGCGGCCGCAAGGATATCCCTGCTCTCACGGTAGGGCCGCTCAAGATCTCGATTTATTTTGAGTATTCGGCAGGGCTTGACGTCGGCTGGAACTGGCCGTTCGAGGTGCAGGCCAAGCTGCAGAAGCCGGTTCCGCATATGGCGTCATTTGTTCCGCATAAGCCTGGCGAGACGGCCAAGGAATATTCCGACAGACTCAAGCAGATGAAGTCGATTATGACATTCGATTTCATCCCGCAGACGCCGGAGAACAACTGGTCCTTCTACAGCGATGTCGGCTTGCGCCTCTCCGTCGGGTTCGAGGGTTCGATCTTGGGTACCAGCTTCGACACGAGGGTCGATCTGAACAATCTAGTCGGCGGATTGACCGGCACGGGCATGGTGTCGAGCATGGGCGTCAGCGGCAAGAAAGCCCCGCCCTTATGGGGGCAGAGCACGGCCATCGGCGTCAAGGACGAGCTTGGGATTAATAAGAACGCGTTCTCCTGCGGGCTCACAGGCTGCACGTTCGATATGTTCTCCGAGGATTCGATCGGCATCCGGGTCCCGTTCTTCGAAGCGGGCATTCTGTCCATGGGCTACGTATTTCAACCGATTGTCGTTGCCTACGGCGACATGCCGAAGCTGGTGAACATTACGGGCGATAACGGGCTGCTCGTGGAGAAGATTCAACAATATGCGCTGGGCACAGGCAACTCGCCTATGCCGGTTAACCCGAGTGTCCCGTTGTATCCCTATGATGCGTTGGTGTTGTCGGCCCCTGATCTGCTCACTCCCGAGGGGGTGATCGAGGCGCCAGCGGTAACCGAAGGGGCGACGCTGAACTTCGACGTGCTCTATGAGCCGAACATTCGGGTCGGCTATGTGGTGCAGGCATCGATTGCGGCCAAGAAATTAGGGATCGGCGGGGAGATGAGGCTGCCGGTCTGGATGATCGAGCTGCCCTTCAATATCAAGCTGAATGCAGAGAAGCTGGGGGGCATTCGGTGCATGGATGCGGACGGCAATATGGCATCGGACAAGTATGGATGCAGCAGCACGCTCGGCGAAGGGATCTACTTCCCGCCCGGCAGCATCGCCACGGGGATGAGGCTTGCGGATGGCGAGGATCATGGGTTCAGCGAGCTGCCGCTGGCGGTGAGCAACGTGCCGTATACGGCAGGCACGATCAAGGTGCTTGGCGGCGTTGGCAATTCGAACACATTGAAGATAGACGGGCTGCTGCCGAAGGGGATCAGCCTGAAGAAGACCGGCGCTGATTCGAACGGGGTGAATACGTACCAGCTGCAAGGAACGCCGATCGTCAAGGAAGGCGACTTTACGGTCAACTTCGTAGGTACGGATGAAGCCGGTACGAAGAAGGATTTTGCAGTGAAGCTGCCGGTCGCTAAGGTGTACCCGGAGCAAGTGGACACGATCTTGGTGGAGGGGCAGGTGTGGACGCAGCAGTTCAAGCTCGCCGGCCCTGACGGGACTGCGATGCCCGGCGTGACTTGGAGCTTGAGCGGCAATCTGCCTGCCGAGGCGTATACGCTCGACGTAGCCGCCGGTGTCTTGACGATTCATGATGCTCCGAAGGGCAATTATACGTTCACAATGGCGCCGACCGTGGATGGTTCTGCTTACGAGGTCGTTACGGAGCACCGCGTCCGGGTGGACAGCCGCGCGATCGCAGCCGCTAACCGCTGGACGGTCAATCAGCCGTTGATCACGGATTCCTTGTTATCCGACATGCCTTATGGTGACATTGCATGGGATGAGGAGCTGCAGGAGCTGATCGCGGCAACGCCGAACGGGTTATTCTCCTTGCAATGGCAGACGGCGCAGGAGACTGCGTGGCATTCGCCTCTTCTCCCTTACTACCGCTCCATGGCTCACTATGACCCTGAAGCGGCTGGGGAAGAGGGCTGGATGTATCTGTTCGGCGGAAGCGCGCATCGCGATCCGAGATACGACGAGTCGCGCGGTGCTGTCTACAGGCTGGATCGAATGAATGGAATCGTGACATTGGATGATGGGAGCGACGATCATCGAACGACGCCTGGAGCCCAGTATGGAACTGCGGTAGCCGATGCACTCGCCGCCGCGCTTCCCGATGGCCGGCTGCTCATTCACGGCGGCAGGTTCAAGACCGATGATGCCGGCAGCAGCGGCATTTCGGATGAAACCTGGATATTCGATCCGACGACCCGGCAGTTCTCGTTGCTTATGCCGACAGAACGGCCGGGCAGGCGCTACGGCGCGGATTCGATGGTCTATGTCCCGGATCTGGGCCAAGTCATCCTGTACGGCAGCGATTATTCGCGGGGCTCGGGCTATGCGGGATTCGAACCCGATGATCGGATCTGGTTGTTCAATCCGACGACGATGGAGTGGCAGACGGCGGATGACAGCAAGAAAATGACCGTAGTCGAAGGGGAGACGACGCACCTCGCCTACTCGAAGCAGGAACATAAGCTATACGTCCTGATCACAGGCAACGGTCAAGCGGAATCCGTCACGAGAATGTATTCGATCGACGTCTCGGGCGGCGTGCTCGGCCCTGTCATGAGCGAGCGGCTGCCGGACGCCAGTTCTTCCTGGCAAGGCAACGAGGGCTTGCTCGTCTATGATGAGGGCTATGCGCGGCTGCTGTACATTCAGGATGGTCAGATCTCGTCGTACGATTTGCCTGAAGTGGACAAGGACCGTCAGAGCATCATTGCGAACGGGGAGGATGCGGTCAAGCTCGACTTCAACCTGAATCGGTATACAGCGAGTATCTCGGATTGGGATGTCGTCTGGAAGCCGATCGGAGGAATTCCTCTATTAAGTACGGATACAAGAATGACGGCGGATGCAGAAGGCAATGTCACGCTGACCGTCAAGTATAACGACTATGGACAGACGGCTGGCGAGACCGCGCATCTGCTTGCATATGCCGCGTACAAGGGATCGGACCCTGCGCTTGCAGGGAGAGAAGTACCGATTGCCAAGGCGACGATCGACGTACGGCCGGTTCCGGCAGACCCGGTGAACAGTTATATCAAGCTGACGCCGGACGAACTGATTGACAACAATCAGGAGGGCATTCCGCACCGTTCGGATCTGATCATCGAGCTGAGGTCGGCCGGCGCGGACGGAGGCCAGCCGCTTCCGAACCGTACACTCAGAATGCTGAATGCCGTCGAATTGCAAGGCGTGCTTGTCACGGTTGGACCTGATCCCGAGTATGACGAGGACAGGCTGGTATGGGATGATACGGACTTGCACACCGATGCGGACGGGCGCATGCACCATCAACTGTGGAATGGCGGCGCAGGAGTCGGAGACTATACGCTTCGGTTCGGGCTGCAGGACGGATCGGGCTTCGAGATGACGAGCACGATCAAGCTCGTGCCGTTCGTTCCGATTGCCAGCCAGAGCGATTATTGGTATGACGGACTGGCGGGCCATACGATCTTCGGATCGCATAATAATGGGATCGAACTCGCGAATACGGATAGATGGCTATCCTTCGATTGTTCCGCGAGCGGTATTCGGGCTTGCTACGAGCTGATCGAAGGTGAGCCGCCTGCCGACATGACTTTCGATGCGGGAACCGGGGTGTTCGAAGGCAAGCCGATCGTTCCCGGCGTAAGCCAAGTCGTGATTCAGCTGCCGAACAGCGAGGAACGCGTGACGGTGAACTTCAATATTCGCGAACCGTTGTCTCTTGCGGATGCCTTCAGGTTCTGGGAGTTCGAATATTCCGTCGGCGATGCCTTCAATCGATCGGCCGATGAGAAGGTTCGAGGCGGGTCGCGTCCGTTCACTTATGAGATCGATACGACGAAGTTCGACGGCGCGCTGCCGCCCGGACTTGCGCTCGATCCCGATACCGGAGTGATCAGCGGCAGCTTCACGAAGAGCGGAACCTTTACGACCGCCATCAACATTACCGATACGAGCTTGGCCGAATTGTCGCCGCTCGGCGCGCAGACCGAGACGAAGCAGTACCGCTTCGTCGTGAACGAGACGGAGATTATGGGGACGGGAACGGCAGCATTCGATGATATTTATATTAACAAATCGAATATTTACATCAGCCGGTTTACGGGAAATCCAGTTGGCTCGACGGAAGGCGTATTCGAACCATGGGGCGGGGGCGCTGCCTTCTATGAGCTAAAGCGGAAAGATACGTCCAACGCCGATCCCTTCTACATCCGATTCAGCCCGTATGCTTATGAACATCTGGATTTGTATTACTGGCACCCCGGTAATCAGCAATGGGTGGCGTTCAGCAGCCAATCCTGCAACAGCTGCGGGGAATCCCAATATGCATTCCTGGATGCGAACGTTAATGATCCCGATGAGTACGGTGCAACCGATTCGATCTGGACGCAGGGGGATGGGCTGCTTGGTTACAGTCCTTACCATTATCTGCGCATCGCGGTTGGTGCGGTGCCGCCGGAGCAGCCGGTCATAACGAGAATCGAAACGGATGTAGACGAATCCGGGAATATGAAGTTCGTGAATGGGTATGCGAAGCTAAGAATTTACGGGGAGCACTTTGCTGAAGACGCGGTTGCGTATATCGGAGGCAAGGAGACGCTCGGCACGTATACCGAGCAGTCGGCAGACGGCACATGGGTGCTGCATACCTATGTTCCTCCAGGAGAAGGCGCCAAGGGTGTCTATGTCATAACGCATGGCGGTATCGGCGAGAGCGCGGTGGAGAAGTTCGAATATCCGGAGGATATGCGCATCCCGAAGGATGGGTTGCGACTGAAGGTTACCGTATTGCCGGAGGGCGGGGAACCGAACGCGCCATTGTTGATCGGACAAGGCGCCTACGTGAAGGTGGAGCTGGTGGACCAGGAGGGCAGCAAGGTGCGCCTGGCCGATACAGACGGCTTCGATCCGCTGGTCCGGGTACGTTTCTTCCGCAGCGACGATCATTCTTACGTCAGGCTGGCCTGCGCGGCAGGCGATTCCGATTGCAATGTCGAGGGAGCGGATCGGGACGAAATGGTCGGCTACCTGAACGACGACGGCGAATATGCGGGCTATATGTATCTATACAACTATGACGATACGCTGCCGGAATGTGAGGGGGATTCTTGGGGGGATCATTGCCGATTCCCGCAGGAAGAACCGGAACTATCCGATGCGTACAACCCCGACGAGAACGTGGTTATTAACCTCGGAGTCACCAATCCGGATGGCTATTTTGGACGCTATGAGTCTGAAGTGGCGCCGCCGGAAGCTGCACTTTACGAAGAAGCAGATACGATCCGTATCGTCACGACGAGCGTAACCGACGCTGTGTATAAGGATTATCAATTCAGGATTACAGGGACTGGCGGCACAGAGGAATTCTATTCGTGGAAATGGGGAGCGGAATCGGAGATTCCACCTGGATTCGTACTGCGAAGCGTGGTGAGCGAGGATGAGGGTAGACCGGATGAAGGCTTGCTTGCATTTGACGGCGAGGAGGGTTATGCAGAAGCCATACCGGGAAATTACGCGATCCAGATACGTCTGTCCGACGGCGTAGCTGCCGTAACGAAGAAATTCAATCTAACGGTAACCGGGGCTGTCTATTCCAATGCCAGCCTAGATGGAATCAACTTGCATTTGCTGGACACCGGGGGCGTTATTCAGCCGATTGAGCCTATGGAGCCGGATAATACGCTGTATCATGCGAATGTCGGCTATAGTACGGATACGATTGCGTTGGAGCCGTTGGGGGCCGATAATTCCAGGAATATCTACGTGCAAGTGGGAGGAAAAGGAGTCGAAAGGAGCGGGGTAGGCTACGGTCCGATTCCGCTGGCGATCGGGAAGACTCCGATCATGATACTCGTCGAAGCGGATGATGGCTCCAAGCGCTCCTACGTCCTCGAAGTTATGCGGGCTCCGTCTGCGGACTTGTTAGGCATAACGATCGATTCCGAAGACATGACCCAGTCCATATCGGTGCCGATGCATGGAGATGAACAGGATTACAGTGTTGAACTGCCGTACAACGTCGAACGGTTCACGCTGCATCCCCAAGCGGTTGACAAGACGGCCAGCCTGACGTTGAACGGTGCACCGCTATTTAACGGCGCGTCTTCTGCTCTGATGCCGCTGGGGGCGGAGGTAAGTACGGTCACGCTGCAAGTTGGCGCGCGAGGCGGGGTGGATACGAAGACTTACGTCATTTCGCTGCTACGCGCAGAAGGACCGGGAGTGGACCCAGATCCGGGGACAGACCCAGATCCGGGGACAGACCCCGATCCGGGAGCAGGCCCTGATCCGGGAATGGACCCTGACCCGGGAACGGACCCTGACTCGGGAACGGACCCCGAACCGGGAACGGACCCCGAACCGGGAGCGAGCCCCGATCCCGGCACTGCCCCGGAAGAGCAAATGCCAGGCGAGATTAACGGTAAATACGGTGATCTCTTCTTCATCACGATTCCGCGTACTATGATGGGGGATGCGACGAATATTGAAGTGAAGCAGACAACAGAGCTTCCTGAGAATCTGCCTTCTGTATTGCGGTTGTCACAGGCGTTCCAAGCGAGCTTCGTACCCGATCGAACGACTGGCGGAGCGATAGCGGCGAGCATCGAAGTTCAGCTGGAGCGGAAGAGGCAGCCGAAAGGATGGCTCCCTAAGTTATTCGTATACGAACCGACAGCCGGAGAGTGGCACGATCTCGGCGGGACGCTTGAGGAAGGACGCATAACGGCGCAATCGGACCGCCTCGGACTATTCGCGGTCTTCGCCGTTCGGGAGTCGTCCGGACCTGCATTCAGCGACGTAAGCGGGCATTGGGCAGACCAATGGATTGATCTTGGCCGGGCCTTCGGCATCACCTACGGGTTCCCGGACGGTACTTTTCGACCGAATCTGCCGATCAGCAGGATTGAATTCACTTCAATGCTGCTCCGGATGCTGGATGAAGAGATTCAAGCCGGTGATCAGCAGGCAGAACGAAGCGCATTTACAGATTCGGGGGACATCCCTTCATGGGGACGGTCTTATGCGAATGCTGCCAAGCGGCTCGGCATCGTGTCCGGTTACGAGGACGGGTCTTTCCGCCCTGACGGACCGATCAGCCGGATGGAGATGATGGTTATGCTGGCTAGGGCGCTGGAGCTCCCAGCAGGCGACAGGTCCACTCTCGGCGTCTACAGCGACCACGACATCATCCCGTCTTGGGCGGAGTCCGCGATTGCCTCCGTGCTGCAGTCGGGTTACGTACAAGGACGAGGCAACGGGATACTCGCTCCGTTAGACCGGACGACGCGGGCGGAAGTCCTTACAATGCTCGTGCAGGCGTATCTGAATGGTCAATAAACAGCAACATAGGAAATATGTATAAAAATGTCAGTTAATGTGGGAGTGATGGAGGATTCTCGGTATCCGTTGCGAATATGTATCTAGATCTCAACCGGTCAATCGTAAAACGGAGGTAGTGCCATGGCGAAAAAGGTTCATTGGACGGCAGCAACAGCGGCAGGATGTTCCTATTGGCTGCTCATATGGCTGTTCATAATTGCAGCGACGCTGTTCGAGATTAGTCGAGGAGAGGGTGACACTGCGGGTTTGCGGAACACGGCGATCGTGTTAAGCGTGTTCGCGCTATGGTCAGCCTATCGAGGGAAGAGACGGATCGATCTGTTGCAGAATGGGGAGATAACGAATGGATACGTCTTTGTAGAAACCCATGTTAACCTTTCACTGGAAACAGGTAATTATGGCACAGTCAAGTATAAGAGTTACAGCTACAAGGTTAATGGAGAAGACTACAAGAACACGCTGCTATTCTCTACCGCTCTAATCGGCAAAGATAAGCTGGAGGTCGTCTACCATACGCGCAAACCGGATCGCAGCCTGCCGCTCGGCCTGCTTCGAGCCCAATATGACCGTCCCGCGAATCAATGGCAGTCCTCTATGGGCCAAGCCGTTCCGAGACTTACGCTCTTGATCGCATGCGCAGGGGGCATCCTTGCGGCGTTTGCTAGAGGCATTCCATTATCTTAATAAGTACAGGCAGCCGAGGGGGCAATGTCATTTAGTTAAGCTTATTGACAAGACCGAGGAGTACAAATGCAAATGCGAACGGCACAGGGCAAGCCCTGTGCCGTTTGCTATTTGGGTACAAGCAAGGGTAAATGCGCACAGCAAA
>JAEWJS010000104.1 GCA_023386495.1 Bacillota bacterium
GCCCCAGCACGTGCGGCAGCTCCCACATGCGCGCAAGCAGGCCGCTGTCCGGCCTCCTGCGCACGAGCACGCGCCCGGCCATCTCGCCGGCGCCCTCGATCAGCGCAGCCAGCCGCAGCTCCGGCCGCGGCGGCTTCGCCTTGGTCTTCACCGGCAGCTCCGCCTCCTTGCCGGCAGCCCTTCCCGTGCAATGCGCGAGTACCGGGCAGAGCAGGCAGCCCGGCGATTTCGGCGTGCATACGAGCGCGCCGAGCTCCATGATCGCCTGGTTGAAGTCGCCGGCCGCCCCCTCCGGGATGACCGCGCGGGCCAGGCGCTCGATCCCGACCCGAACGGAAGGCTTGGCCACATCGTCCTCCAGATGGTAATAGCGCGAGAATACGCGCATGACATTGCCGTCCACCGCAGGCTCCGGCCGATTGAACGCGATGCTCATGATCGCGCCGGCCGTATACGGTCCTACTCCCTTAAGCGCGGATACCGCCGCGACGTCGTCCGGCACGACCCCGCCGTATGAGCGGACAACCTCCTGGGCGCCGGCCTGCAGATTACGGGCCCTCGAATAATAGCCGAGCCCTTCCCAGCACTTCAGCACGTCCTCTTCCGGCGCTTCGGCCAACGCACGAATCGTGGGGAATCGCTCCATGAAACGCCAAAAATACGGGATGACCGTATCAACCCGCGTCTGCTGCAGCATAATCTCCGACACCCAGATCCGGTACGGATCCCGGTTCTCCCGCCAAGGAAGCTGCCGCTTGTTCGCGCGATACCAAGCGAGCAGTTCCTGCCCAAAATACACAGAAGCCTCCGATTGCGCCAACTCTGGCGAAGCTGTCTGTCCCTTATGTCGTCCCATGCAGCTAGCCCCCCTCGCCGATGCCGAGAAGTTCTCGCTGTGAGTCAACCCAGTTCGATTCGTGCCCTACGTTGTCGGCGTGGCCGTACAGCTGGCGCTGCAGTTGCCGGTATCGCTTCGGCGAGATGCCGGTATGCTGCTTGAACATGCGGGACAGATAATGGATCTGCATGCCGACCTTCGCCGCAATGTTCGTCACATTCTCCTCGGTCTCGGACAGCATGCGCTTCGCTTCCTCGAGCCGCCTTAAGTTGACGAACTGGATGGGCGACATGCCGACGACGCTCTTGAACAAGCCGATCAAATAATTCGGATGCAGGAACGCGACCTTCGCCAGATCTTCCAGCGCGATATTGTCCGCAAGATGCGCGTCGATATAGCTGACGACTCCCGAGATCTTGGACAGCAGGTCTACGCTGCTCAGATTCTTCTCGTCCAGGCAGCAGGCATCCAGGAAGCAGGCGACTGCCTCGAATAGCGCTGCCTTCACGCGGAGTCCGCCGCATATTGCATTGCCGTGATAGGCACTCATCATGCGCTCGAATACTTGGACGATCTCGGTCTTGTCCGCCAGCACGACGGCAAGGGGGAGCTGAAGCGCCTCATACATCTCGATATCTCCGAGATTCGCATTGAAATGGCACCAGTAAATATCAAGATCTTCCGTGCCGGTAATCCCGTAGGATTGCGTCGTACCGGCAGGCAGCAGCAAGAGCATTCCCGCATAGGTCTCGATGCGTCTGCCGTTCATGACGAGCCAGCCTTCGCCTTGCATCACATACAGCAAGCGATAGAAGTCCGGCTTCATGTCCGTCACGACGACGCCAGGCTGTACGATGCTGCGAGACACGATCGCGATATCTGCATTCAGGTTCTTAAGATGATTCTCGATGATCGTTCGATAGTTGCGTTCCATAATAAGCTCCTTCTAAATGGCGGTGAACCTCGCTAACCCGGCATAACCTTGCACCTTCTATTATACATGTTACCGATAGCATAACGTCATATGCTAATTAGTGGAATCTGCGGCTACTAGCTGCTCCACGATTGCGAAAGCCGATGCGATGGAACGCTCGTGGCTGATCGACACATGCACGCGAACGTCGGACGACCGGTAACCGAGCCGCTCCCACGCGGCGTCGGCCAGGCTGCAGCACGGCTTGCCAAGCGCATCCGGCATAATCGTGACATCGTGGAAGCCGACGGCGGCACCGATCCCGCAGCCCAGCGCCTTCACGATCGCTTCCTTCGCTGCGAACCTCCCTGCGACGAATTCCGCCAATCGCCCCTGCTTGCCCTGCGCATATTCAAGCTCCGCGATATGCAGCACCCGCTCCATGAATCGCTCGCCTTCCCTTTTATCCAAAATGCGACGCAGCCGTTCGATCTCTACCACGTCATGCCCTACGCCGATAATCATCCCGCTCCGCCTTTCATTCCCTAATCTTACACTATTATACCTTACATACGTTATACTTGCCGAGCAGCGCCCGCAGTTCCTCCAGCCGCATCGGCTTGCTGATGAAGTCCGTCATGCCGGCCGCCAGGCATCGGTGCCGGTCGCCGGGCAGCACGCTCGCGGTCATCGCGATGATGGTCGGCCGGTCGCGCTCGGGGATCGTCTCCACGATGGTTCGCGTCGCTTCGAGCCCATCCATCACGGGCATCATGATATCCATCAGCACGAGCGGATAGCGCTTCCGCGCAAGCATGCTGAGCGCCGCCCGGCCGTTCTCCGCCACGTCCGCATGCAGGCCCAGCTTCTCCAGCATGCGAATGGCCAGCTTCCGGTTGACCTCGTGGTCCTCGACGACAAGCACGGTTCTGTCCGTACCGCCGGAAGCCTGCTCATTCCGCGAGACGTAGTCGGTGAACGATACCGGCCGGTCCGGCATAGGGGCAAAATCCTTCGCGTCCACGGCAGGCTCCTCGGTCATCCTTCTTCCTGCGCGTATCGTGAATACGAATGCTGCGCCACCCTCGGCGGAAGGGTCCGCATGGATCGTGCCGCCGAGCAACCCGACAAGGTTTTTGCAGATCGCGAGCCCCAATCCCGTCCCCCCGTACTTGCGCGACATGGAGGAATCGAGCTGGGAGAACGGCTGGAACAGCATCGGCAGCTTATCCGGCGGTATGCCGACTCCCGTATCCGAGACCCTGAATTCCAGATCCAGGTAGGCACCGTGGTCGTACAGCAGCTTCACGTCGATATGAATGCTTCCTTCGGTCGTGAATTTCACGCTATTTCCGACCAGATTAATGAGGATCTGCCTGAGCTTCGTCACGTCGCTGACGATCGGCCGATCGAGGAGCGGATCGATCCGATAAGTCATATCCAGATTGCGCTTCCTCAGCTTCGCCGTGAACAAGTCGATCGTCTCCGCGATGCAAGCCTCCACTTGGAAGGGCACTTCTTCGATCTCCATCTTGCCGGACTCGATCTTCGAATAATCCAATATATCGTTAATGACGGACAGCAGCGCTTCGCTGCTCTTGCCGATAATCTCGGCATATTCGCGCTGCTCGTCTGAGAGCGCCGTCTCCAGCATGAGCGCGGACATCCCGATAATGCCGTTCATCGGCGTCCGAATCTCGTGGCTCACCATCGCCAGGAATTCCGTCTTCGCCCGCGCAGCGATCTCCGCCGCTTCCTTCGATTCGATCATGCGCTGCTCGAACAGCTTCCGATCCGTCACGTCGCAGATCGTGCAGGCATAGATGCGCTCGTTATCGATGATCGCCATGCCGATCTGCAGCTCTGCAGGAAAGCGCGTGCCGTCTCTGCGGACCGGCATGGCCTCAAGCAGTCGTCCGCCCTCCGGATCGCTCCAGGCTCCGTTCGCGTTCTCCATGCAGTCGATCCAGGACAGATCGGGGACCAGCATCGAGATTGGCTGCCCGATGATTTCCTCCTCCGTATAACCGAACATTCGCTTGAGCGCTGGATTGGCCTCCAGCATATCCCCCTCGCTGTCGAACGTAATCATCGTATCGATTGAAGTTTCACGCACGACGCGTGCATGCGCCTCCGCCTTGGACAGCTTGTACGCTGTACGCAGCAGCTCTTGATTCATTCGTTCGAGCTCTCTCGCCTTATCGTTCAGGAGCTCGTTATTCGGGTTCTCGAACGGAATCAACCGCATGCACCTCCATTTCTATTCGCTCTCCTATACCCGCCTGATCCATCCGTTGAAACATTACCCGACATATTCACCCGTATTTCGATGGGCTTGTCCTCTATGCGAGCGAAAAGCGTCCCGCAGTCATCAAGATGACCGCGGGACGCCCTTCTTATTGCATCATTCCTATAC
>JAEWJS010000135.1 GCA_023386495.1 Bacillota bacterium
CGTACATTCAACGCGTGACCGCCCAGTCGCCGGCCTATGATAAGATACGCTATAAGCAAGACAAGCGGAAGGAGCTGCTTCGTCTCTACCCGTACCCTTGGGAGTAGGAAGGGGAGCCCGACCCGCAGCCAGTTATGAACAAGCACTGTACAGCATGAAAGCGAGGACAGGACATTGCCGCAGCACACACAAGCACAGGAATCCATGCGAATGCTGGCCGAGAGCCATTATGACCTGCCGGAGCTGACCTCAGTCAGCCGGCTCACGCATGGGGTCAACAATACGACGATCCTCCTCACCGGAGGCAGCGAGAACGCATCCTATGTCATGCGCGTGTACGAGACGCATCGCGACGAGGCCAAGGCGGCCGCCGAGCATGGCGTGCTGCTCGCGCTCTCCCGCATGGACAAGCCGTTCCGCACGCCGCAGCCGTTGACCGCTCAGGACGGCTGCACGTACGTGCATACCCCCGATGGGAAAATCGCCGCGTTATTCCGTTACATGGAAGGGGCCCACCCGGCGCTGGAGCAGCTGGACCAGCTGCGCGACTTCGGAAGCAAGGCTGCCGCGTTATCTGCGGCGCTTGCGCGAATCGATGCTTCACAGCCCGCCGAATACAGGCCGTATTACGAAATTGAACATACCCACCCGCTATGCTCGCCGGAGAAGGTCAGCGAATTCTGCACGAATCCGCCAGGCAGATTCGCGGTACATCGAGATGCGCTGCGGCAAGTGGATGCTGCCATTCAGGGAATGCTCGAGCAGCGCGCCGTCTTGGAGCAGCTGCCCCATCAGCTGATTCACGGCGACTTGAACGCCTCGAACATGCTCGCGGACGGCGCGCATGGGCCGATCACTGCCGTTCTCGACTTCGAATTCGTCACAAGGGACCTGCGCGTCATGGAGCTTGCGGTCTGCCTCTCCGACCTTGTCGCTTCCGATGCAGACGAGCGGCACACTTGGGACCGCGTTACCGCATTCTTGCAAGGCTATGGGCGCATGCTGCGGCTCAGTTCAGGCGAGATCGCTGTCGTCCCCGCGCTGTTAGCCCTGCGGCGTCTGGATGTGTTCATCCACTTCCTCGGCCGCTATTGGGACGGCGTAGACAGCGCGGAGCAGCTGGAGCGCTTCATCGCCGGCATCGATACTCGTCTCGCATGGATGGAGTCGCATCAAGAGCGGCTTCGCAGCCTGCTCGCTGCGGCCTGCGGATAACGACTCGGCAGACCGGCAGACAGTAACAAAGGCTAATCGACAGGGATATTCTCCGTGTCGATTAGCCTTTGTTCATTCGTCGTATTAGCATGTAAGCCTGCATCCGTCTGATCCGTCGATCACGACGCGGTTCTTCCCGCCGCGCTTCGCCTCGTACAACGCCTGATCCGCTCTGCGGAACAGCTCGTCGCGCGATTCGCCAGCTCCCAGCATGCTGCAGCCGATACTGACTGTCACGCTCGCGCCGTCCAACTCCGGAATCGCCTGTTGCTCGATTCGACTCCTCAGTTCCTCGAGATACCCGGCCCCTTCTTCCTCAGACATGCCGCGCATCAGTACGGCGAACTCCTCGCCCCCGTAACGCGCCGCATACCAGCGCTCGTCGCCAACGCTCCGCAGGAGCGCTCCGATCTGCTTCAGCGCCGCATCGCCCATCAGATGCCCGAAGCGATCGTTAATGCCCTTGAAATCATCGATATCGATTAAGGCGAGATGCAACGGCTGTGCGCTGTTCGCGTCGTGACGGAGCCGTTCTTGGAAGCTCCGATGATTGTCCAGACCTGTGAGCGCATCCTTCCGCGTGATCGCGTCGATCGCCTGCTGCTGATGACGATGCCTCGACTCATTCATCAGTGCCGTCTTCTCCCGGCCGATGATGGCCAGTCCTCGGTTCACGATGCAGTAGGCTGCGAATGTCACGGCGACGATCAGTCCGTAACCGACCGCCTTCTGCGCAACCTGCACATGGAATCGGAAGGATGGCAGCAGTACCATGACACCCATATAGGGCAGCATTGCGCTTAAGCAGGCGAACCCGATCTTACGGTAATCGAGATAGACGATCGCGACCAGAATCGGCATGATGACGATGACCTGCGTGCCGCCCACCTCCGGCGGCGATAGGGCTAGATTCACGACTGCCAGACCGGAGCCGATCGCGATGATCGCGTAATCCTGCAGCCGAGGATATGAACGGTACACCCATTCGGCGGTCAACAGAATGCCGAGTACCAGCCCATTCTGCAGCAGCAAGTTGCGCCAGATGTACGTATGCAACAGCTCGTGGCCATGGGCTGCAATCGGCCACGAGCCGAGAACGGCGAGGATAACCATGATGCCGATGATCCAGTAGGCATTGCGGATTCGGCGGTTCCATTCCGTGAGGTATTGGGGGCCGCTATCCCAGAAACGCTGCCATAGCCTCATACGGCACCCCCCATCCCCGCGGATGCCACGCGGTTCTTGCCGGCGTGCTTGGCCGCATACATGAGCGAATCCGCCGCATGGAACAGCTCTTCCTTCGTCATGCCGTTCCGATAGGCAGCCGCACCGATGCTCATCGTGACCTGCCGATGACCGATCGAGTCGATATCGAGCTCCGACACTTTGCGCCGGATGTTCTCCAGTAGCTCGAAGACCTGCTCGTGGCTCTTGCCGGTCAAGATCAGCGCGAATTCTTCGCCGCCGTAACGGGCAGCTACATCCTCATGCGATACGGACTCTAGAATCACGCATGCCGCTTCGCGCAGCACCGTATCGCCCACATGATGGCCGTACGAGTCGTTGATCGTCTTGAAGTTATCCACGTCGATAACCGCGAGGTATAAGGGCAATCCATATCGCTCGCACTGCACCAGCATGGAGGTCATATACTCCTGGAACGTAATGTGGTTCACCAGCCCAGTCAAGTGGTCATACTTGGAATCGCTCTCGACGGCAACGGAATCCGCGAAGGCCACCATCTCGGAACGAATGGCACGCTCCATGGACAGCGTCAGCTCCCGCCCTCTTCGAAGGATCAGGATGCCGATCAGCGTTGTGCCGCCGATCATGCCTGCGATTGCGTAGAGGTCGTACAGCTGAAGCTGCGCGCGCAGCGGTTCGTAAGCGGCGTAACCGCCTATGAAACCGGCCACGGTCGTCATAACGGCGAACCGGAGCCTTCTCCGGTCGAAATAGAGGAGCGAGAGAATAATCGGAATCTCGAGCGCAACATACAGTCCGTTCACGACGCCGCCGTACACGTACATGATGACGCCCGCGATGACGAATCCCGCGATAATCAGGATATAGTCGACCCCGCGCATCATGGCGCGGTAAGCGACTTCTGTCAGCAGCAGCGTTCCCGCAAAAGCACCCGCCGCCATCATCACGTTGCGCGGAAACGGGAGCCATTCGGTGCTCGACGCTATTTTTACAGCATGTACGATTATGCCGGACAACGCGATCATGCCCGCCATCGCCCAGTATACATTCAATACCCATCTGTTCCACTCGCGAATATGTCTCTGTGGAGCTGCGTTCATCATCGTTGTTCACCGCTTCGTAGTCCAAATGTGCAAAAAAACATACCCGGAGCAATGCTCCAGAAGGCAGCTGGCTGGCATGGCGGTCATGTTCCGCTGTAGCCCCTATAGCGTTGCGCCGCCGCGTTTCCGCGGGTTAGCCATTGTCTTCAACCAGGTATGGTACGTTCAATATTACGCGAATATCGTTAGAAAACAATTAAAAAATCTATCATTTTTATGCCTTTGGATTAAGCAAATTGCCCTTGCTTGTAAGGGAAAAGTATGCGTCTTACTATATTGAAGGTTAGTACCTAGACTCCTGTATACCAAATTGCGCGTCGTTACACGATGCTATACAATGGGGGGGATTCAAATCCACGTAAACGGAGGTAGCAATGATGAGCATTCATTCCATCACCGACACGACGCAGCTGAACAACGGCGTACATATGCCTTGGCTTGGACTAGGGGTGTGGCAGGTAGCGGAGGGGCAAGAAGTCATTCAATCCGTGGCGTATGCGCTGAAGCACGGCTATCGTTCAATCGACACGGCCGCCGGCTACCAGAACGAGGCAGGCGTAGGGGAAGCGATCCGCGAGAGCGGCATCCCTCGCGAGCAGCTGTTCATAACGACGAAGCTGGCCAATCGCGACCAAGGCTATGAATCGACGCTGCGCGCGTTCGAGGATAGCCGCTCCAAGCTCGGACTCGATTATATCGATCTCTATCTCATTCACTGGCCCGGCAAGGATAAATTCCAAGAGACTTGGCGGGCATTCGAGAAGCTGTATAAGGAAGGGCTGATTCGCGCGATCGGCGTCAGCAACTTCAAGGTGCATCACCTGGAGCGATTGGCCGAGAGCAGCGACATCGTGCCGGCCGTGAACCAAGTGGAGTTCCACCCGCTGCTCCAGCAGCAAGAGCTGCTGGGCTACTGCCGGCAGAAGGGCATCCAGCTCGAGGCATGGAGCCCGCTCATGCAAGGCCACCTCGATCTCCCGCTCATCGCGGATCTCGCCCAGAAGTACGGCAAGACGCCGGCACAGATCATCCTGCGCTGGGATCTGCAATTGGGCGTCGTCACGATTCCGAAGTCCGTGCGCGAAGCACGCATTCAAGAGAACGCAGGGGTATTCGACTTCACGCTCTCCAACGAAGACATGCAAGCCATCGGCAGCCTGAACCAGGACCGCCGGTTCGGCCCTGACCCGGACGTATTGTTGTTCTAGGCGGGCGGAAGGCGAAAGTAGGGCCTGTGAGGGCGTACTTTCGGCGTTGTAGCCGGTTTGACTTGCAAAGTAGGGCCCGCGAGGGCAATGTCATTAAGATAAGGCCCAAGTCCAAAAATCAAGACCAAGAGCAGGTTATCGAAAAGATAGCCTGTTCTTTTTTGCGTGAAATTGAGAAAAGTCTTGACAAGCAGTTTCAAATGTGTGG